>JACCYN010000204.1 GCA_013696465.1 Pyrinomonadaceae bacterium | reverse complement strand
CCGGAATCAAAAAAGCGTGAGCACTGGTGCGAACGTCCTTCCCGGTCGAGTGTAGCGAAGGCGCTTTGGCCGAAGCGTGACCAAATTTTGAAAGTGACAGAACAAAGGTTGATTGTTGAAAAAATTTCGCGTCCGTCTGCGGTTGGTTTTAGCTGCTTCGCAGACGGTCAAAGTTCCGCTCTGCGATTCTTGTACATGGTCTTGATGGAAAGGGGGGTTACTTTAAGGTGGTTAAATCAAATCCTATGGCCCTAGCTGCCTCTAGGTGAAGAGATTTTAAGGCGCCCTATAGTCCAGTATACCTTGCCTCAATTTCGCCGTTGTGAGAGCACTTCTTGGCCCCGCTTGTTTTCCCGTCCGTCACTATCCGGAATCCTGACGCATCGCAAAGCGGGCAAGCCGCTATCCGGTCTCGTCTCGCGTGGCTCTTCGCTGTTTCCTCCGCTTTTCGCTTTGCTTCAAAGTAGGCCGGGGGCACAAAGTACCCGTGCTCAATTGGGCTCTGGTGCAAAATTTCAATTGCATACAAGATATAGGAAAGTGCGACGAACTTTCCACAATATATGGTAGCCAATTTCAACTTGTGATTCTATTTGCACCAGAACCGTCCAGCATACCAGGTAATCAGATTCCAAATAATCGCGCCGAGCAAAGCAGCCAGGCAGCCAGCAGAACGTAGAGACGCAAGTCCGGCGCAATCAACTCGATGCGAACCAGATCGCCGCCAATCGTCTTTGCGACGCTCGTCCCAAAAAAGAGAAACGCGATGAAGTTGAAGATCGCGGCCCACACTACGGCCGCTCCGGGCGAGAGCACGCGCGTCGAAACTACAGTCGCGATTGAGTTGGCAGCGTCGTGAAAGCCGTTGATGTAGTCGAAGATAAGCGCAACGGTGATGATGACAACGACAAGGGTGAGAGCAGCAGACATCAGGGGAAAGTGACGAGCGATGCGTGGTTGAAATTAAGTTCGAGTGTGGGTTAAGGCAATAGGCGTCAACTGTTTTTGATAATTATGCTTTCGATGATGTTGGCGACGGCTTCGCAGCGGTCAACCGCTGATTCGAGTTTCTCGTAAATGTCTTTCCACTTGATGACCGTCAGCGGATCGCTCGTGTGGCGGAACAGCTCGGCGATAGCGGCATGGTAGACATCGTCGCCTTCGTTCTCCAGCCTGTGAATCTCGACAAGTCGCGGCATGATACCAGCGGGACGCTCCAACATTGAAACAACTTCGTGAAGATGCACGGCCATTCGCTGCAACACATCGGCAAACTGAATGGCGTACTTCGTGCTCTCGTGCAGATCGTACATCACCATTGCGCGCGCCGCATCGTCAATTAGATCAACGATGTCATCAAGCGCGCCCGAGAGCATGTAAATGTCTTCACGGTCGAACGGCGTGATAAAGGATTTGTTGAGGCGTGTGACGACTGTATGCGTCACTTCGTCGCAAGCATGTTCGATGACTTTGATGCGCTCGATATGTTCGGTGTAAACGCCACTTTTGTCGGCGAGCATCACTGCCAGCGCACGAGCCGCATCATAAACGTGCGAAGTCATGCGAGTGAAAAGGGTAAAGTATTGCTCCTCTTTCGGGAGGAAGTTGAAGAGTGCCATAGCAGTTCAAGTCCGACAGAGTAGCAAAAGGTAAATTAGAAATCGAAGCGCGCACCGAATTGCACTCGGCGCATTTCGCGGAATGAGATGATGTCACCGAAGGTTGAAACAGGTTCGATTCCGGTTCCGAACGTTCGATTGACAGTGCCGTTTTCGCTGGCCGGATTAGGCGTGTTGAAAACGTTGGCGGCTTCGGCAAAAAACAGCAGACGATAGCGTTCGCTCAAACGAACCGTGCGTGTGTAGCGCGAATCGAGTTGATAAGAACTCGGCCCTTTGTGGCTGTTGCGCCCGACAAAGAGCGGGCGGTCGTTGGTGACTGAATCACGGTTCAAATCTGTTCCGGCACGCACGTCGAAAGCGTTGCCGCTGCGCGCGAAGAAGATAAAGGAGAGTTGGTTGTTGTTGAGAATCCTATTTTGGAAGCGCGGACGCCACACGGCACTCGCGTTAAAGACATGGCGCACGTCGGAAATAGAATTGCCGTAGTCTGCTCGACGATTAAACGAATCTTGCGGCAGTTCCGTGCCGCCGCCGATGCCGGATTCAGGGGAATTGTCGAGCGCGTGCCCCCAAGTGTAAGCGAGATTGAATTGCAAGCCGCGAATTATGTTGCTGCCGCTTCTGCCAAAGCGTTTGTTGAAATTGACGCCTAGCCCGTTGTAGTTGGAATTTCCGGCGGCGGTAATCATGTTGATGTTGTTGAAGCGGGGATCGCGCCGCGCCGTGCTGTAGAGATTGCGTCCGTCGGCGAGCGTGCCGACCGGCGGAGCGAGGTTGATGTTTTGCACAATCGGGATTTTCGTTCCCTTTGTAAAGGCATAGCTGACTTGCAGCGCCATATCTCCGGCAAGCGCGCGCTCGACGCTGAGTTGCACTTGATTGACGTACATCCAAACGAAGTTTGGGTCAAAGATGGTGATCGAAGACCTGACTGCGCTTAACCCGGCAGCCGATGTCGGGATGTTCGGATAAGCGGGCGCGCCTGTGGTTGTACCGGCGATAGTCGCGGTGAAGATGCGTTGCCCGTTTTGGGCGAGCGCATCGCGGTAGTAGTTGCCTTGCGGCGCATCGTAGTGCAAACCGTAGCTGCCGCGCAGGACGGTCTTGCCGTCTCTGCCGGGCGACCATGCGAAGCCGAGACGCGGCGCGAAGTTGTTGCGGTCGGTGTTGAATTGCCGCGAAAGTTCATAAGGCGATGTTTCGTCAGACAGCGGCGGATTGAGCGTCTCCCAGCGCAAGCCGTAATTCAAGGTGAAGTTTGGACGCACGCGCCATTCGTCTTGCGCGTAGAGTCCGTAGTAGGTGATGTCATAATTAAGTCCGGGATCGCCAAATGAAGTGGTCAGGGTCGTATAGGTGTAGCGACTGTTGGTCGCTGGGTCAGTCAGTCCGGCGCGCGTGTTGAAGTAGTTGTCGAGCGCCGTGACCGCGGGGCGCGCCGGACGACCGGAACCTCCGGCAAATGCGGAGAGTCCGCCGAAAGTGAACGTGGGAATCAATTGATCGGTGAATTGAAGCGGTGAGCGAACGATGTTCGTGCCGAATTTCAGTTGATGATTGCTCGCTTGGAACGAAACGTTATCGCTGAATTCAATGATCTTTTCACGGTTGGCGGTGAGTCCGCTCGGAAAGCCGAAGGTTGCGACGCCGCTAACGACAGTACGCGGCAGGGTGCTTGCTGTAGGTTCAACGACCGGGCGACGAGTTGTGTACCGGTCGGCGAGTTGAGCGCGAAATTCGTTCACCACACGCGGCGAAACAATTGCGATCCAAGACAGAGCGCCCGCGGCTTCGTTGAAAATCGCGCCGTTCGATGAACTGAGAACTGTCGTGCCACCGGGATCGCGCGCCGCGAAGAACTCGCGGAAGGTATTGCCGCGAATAGTGATGCTGTGAGTGCTGTTAGGCCTCCAATCGAGTTTGGCGAGCCAGAGTTGCGGGTTGAAGTTGCTGGGGAGGACGCTGATTTCATCGCCGGTGAAACCTAGCCGCGCCGTGTTAGCGCGTGCGGCATCACTCGTAAAGCCGAGCGATTGAGGGAAGGCGCGTTTGCTCGCTTCGTAGCTCGCAAAAAAGAAGAGCTTGTCTCGCTTGATCGGTCCGCCGATAGCGCCGACAAAAGTGTTGCCGTTCGGTTCATTGCCTGGAAGCGCACCGTAGGGCAGCGCGTTAAAGGCTTTGCGATATGTTTGATAACGCACTGTGCCGCTAAACTTGTTCGTCCCGGATCTGATGATGTTGTTGATGACGCCGGGTCCGCCCGTGCGTCCGCTTTCGGCGGTTGCGCCGTAAGTTCCAATTTGCGTTTCCTGCAAGGCAGCGGTTGAAAAGATGATGACGCGAAAGGCTTTCTGCTGCGCCGAGCTGTTTTGAAAACCGTCAACCTGATAATTCAAGCGGCGCGAAAGTCCGCCGAAATCAAGACGCGGCGCTTCGTATTCACGCGGCGGGTCACCGCTGACAAACGGTTGCAGAAAAGCGTAATTGAGTTCACTACTCGACAGGTTCGGCAGTTCCGTTACGTCAATTTGGTTCACGGCACGGCTGATGTTGGTACGTGAAGATTCGATGACGTTAGCATCGGCGACGACTGAGACTTCATTTTGCAAACCAGCCACAGCGAGGCGCGGGTTGATTGTCAAGATTTGCCCGGTTGAAAGACTGATACCGCTTTGCGTGTAGAGGGCGAAGCCAGAACTTTCGACAGTGATTTCATAAGAACCGATTTGCAGAAGCGAAGCGCGGTACAAACCTTCTTCGTTGGTCGTGACTTCGCGGGTCTGGTTCGTGTCCGTGTTGCGAATCTTGACAATAGCATTGGCAATGTTCGCGCCTGCTGGGTCAATGACGAAGCCCTCAATCTGCCCGGTGTTAGCCTGCGTTTGCGAGAACGCTGAAACCGCTGTGCACAATGACATGATGAGAGAAAGCAGTATCCGGTTCATGTTCAGTTCTCCTTCGGTTTTGTGTGGTGATCCTGTCGGCTTAGGAGCAAGCAACGCGCGATCATCTGGCAATCGATGCAAGCGGTTGCGTGAAGCGCACGGCAGAGCGAACTGATTGGTACTGTCAAGTTAAATCGAGTAGTTAAGGTCAACTCAAATTGTAAAGAATTGCCGGTAAGCATTATTGAATTAGCATCTTCGTCAGCGTCTTGCCATCAATTCCCGTCATCTCTATTCCGAGCAGAGCGGCGATGGTTGGAGCGACATCGACATTACGGATTGTTCCCAACTGCGTGCCTTTTCGTATCCCGCGTCCCCAGGCGACAAAGATTGCGTTCATCTCCGGCTCAGTATTGAGGAATCCGTGACTGCCTGTGCC
>JACCYN010000195.1 GCA_013696465.1 Pyrinomonadaceae bacterium | reverse complement strand
GTGCTCGATAGCGTCGGGATCGGCGCGATGCCGGACGCCGCAGAGTGGGGCGACGCGGGGAGCGATACGCTCGGTCACATCGCGGAAAATTACAACCTAAGTTTGCCGAATCTCGCCGCCTACGGTTTAGGAAACATTCGTCCGTTGCGCAACGTCCCGCCCGCCGCGCATCCGCGCGCCGCCTACGGGCGTTGCGCCCTGCTCTCGAACGGCAAAGACACAACGACCGGGCATTGGGAGATCGCCGGAATCATTTTAGACATAGCCTTCCCCACGTACCCGCACGGCTTTCCGCCCGACGTGATCGAAAGTTTCGTGCGGGCAGCGAACGTGCCCGGCGTGCTCGGAAACAAAACCGCCTCCGGCACGGAGATCATCGAAGAACTCGGCGCGGAACACATCAAAACAGGCAAGCCCATCGTTTACACTTCCGCCGATTCCGTGTTTCAGATCGCCGCGCACGAAGAGGTGATCTCGATCAATCGTCTGTATGAAATGTGCGAGCGGGCGCGCGAAATTCTGCGCGGACGTCACGAGGTCGGGCGCGTCATCGCGCGGCCATTTGAAGGCGTGCCGGGCGCGTTCCGTAGAACCGAACGACGACACGATTACGCCGTCTCGCCGCCCGCCGACAATCTTCTCGTCAAACTCCGAGAAAAGAATCTCGACGTGATAACAATCGGCAAAGTCGCCTCCGTCTATGATGGCGCGGGAGTCACGCAGGAATTGGCGGCGAAGAATAACGACCAATCTATTGCTCAAACCGTCAACGCGCTAAAGTCCGATTCGCGTGGACTGATTTTCTCAAACCTCGTTGACTTCGACATGCTCTACGGGCATCGCCGCGACGTTGAAGGCTACGCCCGCGCGCTGGAGCATTTCGACGAACGCTTGCCCCAGATAGAAGCGGCTTTGCGTTCAAGCGATCTGCTGATCATCACTGCCGATCACGGCAACGATCCAACTTACAAAGGCGCGGATCACACGCGCGAATACACGCCGCTGCTCGTTTATGGCGAAGCGGCGCGAGCGGGCGTTGAATTAGGAACGCGCCGCAGTTTAGCTGACATCGGGCAGACGATTGCCGATAATTTCAACGTGCGTCTCAGCGCGGGAGAAAGTTTTTTGCGTCAAATCGTATGAGGAGAGTTAATGGGGAAGCAAAAGTTGAGAGCTAATTCTTTCTTGCTGAGCGCGCTTCTTGCGCTCAACATTTGCGCGGCGGATGCCAACGCCCAAGCTGGTCGGCAACCTCCCACGTCGTCGCAAGCGACATACCCGGTTGACGCGCCGCCGCAGCAAACTCAAACGCCGCAAAGAGATCAGGCGGCGCGAGAATTCGATTCGCTGAGCTTGATGACGTGTCGTTGCCTTGAGCACGAAGGTGAGTTTGAGCGGGTTGACAATAACGCGGGCGCCGCGCCCGAAGAAACGATCTACCGGCGGCGTGAACTTTCGACACCGGCCGTAATCCTCTCAAAGCCAAATGTTCGTTACACCGAGCAGGCGCGTCGCCATTCAACGTCGGGCGTCGTCCGCTTGCGCGTAGTGCTGGCGGCGACCGGGAAGGTGACGCGCGTCGAAGTCATCAAAGGCTTGCCCGACGGGTTAACGGAGAACGCCATCAGCGTCGCCTGCCGCATCAAGTTTAAGCCTGCGACGAAAGATGATCGTCCCGTGTCGCAAGCCGTGATGGTTGAATACGCTTTCAAGGTTTACGACTCGCTGATTCAATTGTTGCGACGTCGGCCCTTTTAGCTGGATTTCCGAGCAGGGCGTGTTTCGGGTCGCGCTCTTTTCCTGCCTAACACCGAATCGCCCAACCATAGCGCTCGGCCGCGCTCCTTCACGCACTTTTCAGTACGGCGATAAACGGCAAGTTGCGGTAGCGTTCAGCGAAGTCGAGTCCGTAGCCGACGACGAAAGCATCCGGTATTTGAAAGCCCAAGTAATCGATCTGCACCTCGCGCTCGCGCCGTTCATATTTGTCGAGCAGGGCGGCGAGGCGGACGCTCGCCGCGCCGCGCTGGTGGAGTGTGGCGAGCAGATAGGAGAGTGTGAGTCCCGTGTCAATGATGTCTTCGACAACAAGAATGTCGCGCCCCTCTACACCCACGTCTAAGTCTTTCACAAGGCGCACCTCGCCTGACGTGCGCGTAGATGTGCCGTAGCTTGAGATGGCGATAAACTCCAGTCCAATCGGCAGATCGATGGCGCGCATCAGATCGCTCGCAAAGATGCACGCGCCCTTGAGCACGCCGACGAGCAGAGGGTTGCGCCCCGCATAGTCGTTGGTAATCTGCGCGCCGAGTTCGCCGACGCGCGTCTGAATCTGTTCAGCGGTGAAGAGCGGTTCGAGTTGCGGGTTAGCGAACTCCGATGAAGGGGCGAAAGAAGGAGTAGTCAAAATGGCCTCCGGCTCGATCAAATTTAGATAATGTGTTTGCCTCAGCAGACGAACGAACGGAAATTTGCGCCCGCGCCTCGTGGTGCGACATACTAAGTAGCCCGAAGCGAAAAATCAATTTCAATTTTAGGAAATTCTTGTGAACAGCAAAACTAAGAACAGATTTTTGTTTCTGCTCGCGCTCGCGTTGCTCTGCCTGCCTTTGTGCGGGGCGTATGCGCAGAATGCGGGCGGCGGCAGAGCACGCCCGCGATCAGCCGCGCCTCCAACTTCCGCCTCACCGCGCGACGTGAATGTGCGTGGCACGGAGCGCGCAGTTGATGCGAGCGTGCCGGACGATCCGGCCGTCATCTCCGTCGTCGCCCCTTACCGGGTTAAAGTCGCGGAACTCAGTCGCGTGATCGGCACGCTCGAAGGCGAACTACAGAAGCGCGGCATCGGCGGCGGTTCGCTCGGCAACTTCGTCGTTGACGCGATCCGCGATCAAGCGTCGAAGAGGCTGGGGCAACCCGTCTTGCTCGCCGTCTCGAACACGGGCGGGATGCGCAAAAATCTGATCGCGCCGGGCGAGTTACGCGCGAGCGACGTGTTTGAGTTACTGCCGTTCGAGAATAAGATCGTCGCTGTTGATCTGTCGGGCGAGCAGTTATTGCGCTTTCTAAAAATCATCGTCGCGCAGCGCGACGCGCAATCAGGCGCGCGCATCGTTTACCGCACGGGCGAAGATAAAACAAACGAACTCGTTAGCGTTAAGTTCACCGGCGCAAATTCCGAAACCGAGATTGACGCGGCCGCCAACTACACCATCGTCACGATTGATTATCTCGTCAATCGCGGAGGCAGTTATTCCGTTCTGAAGGAATCGAAAAACGTGCGTCCGTTAGGATTTACGATCCGCGACGTGGTGCTCGCATACATTCAAGCAGAGACGGCGGCGGGCAGAAAAATCAAATCAAAACTTGACGGGCGCTTCCGTTTTGATCGCAGCGACGCGACCGGAGGGGAAGACACGAAAGATCAACCTCAATGATTACACGACGAAAATTCTTAACCGCTTCGGCCGTCTGCACTGCGAGTTTGGCGTTCACCCCCTCGCTCGCGCTTCACTTCGCTCGCGCCCGTTCGCTCGATTCCTTCGCCGCGCCGTTGCTCGAACCAAAACCCGGCGAAACACTCGTCACGATTCTACACACGAACGACACGCACTCGCAGATCGATCCGCTTCCGGCAAACGACCGCAACGCGAACAAGGGCGGCGTCGCCCGCCGCGCCACGCTCGTCAAGCGTGTGCGCAAGGAGAACCCGAACACGCTGCTCGTTGACGCTGGTGACGCTTTTCAAGGCACGCCCTACTTTAATCTTTATCGCGGCGAAGTCGAATTCAAAGCCATGTCGGCCATCGGCTACGACGCGATGACGCTCGGCAACCACGATTTCGACAACGGCGTTGACGCGCTCGCAACGGCGATGAAGTTCGCCACCTTCGATTTCGTTTCGACCAACTACGACGTGCGCGGGACGGCCATTGAGCCGCGCGTCAAGCCTTACGTCGTGCGCGAACTCGGCGGCGTGCGCGTCGGGCTGTTCGGACTCGGCATCAAGCTCGAAGGCTTGAATCCGCCCGAAACTTTTCGCGGAGTGAAACACCTCGACCCGGTGCGCATGGCGCGTGGCGCGGTGAAACTTTTGCGCGAACGTGAGAAATGCGCGCTCGTCGTTTGTATGTCGCACATGGGCTACTACCCGGAGCCGAAAGAGAATGATTTCGGCGACACGCAACTCGTCGCCCAAGTTGATGGCATTGATTTCATCGTCGGCGGACACACGCACACATTTATGGAGCGCCCCGCACTCGCGCGCCAGTCTTCCGGCAAAGATACGGTGATCTTCCAAGTCGGCAAAAGCGGCATCTATCTCGGTCGTGTTGATTTTACCGTGCGCGAGCGGCGCGTAACAGCTTTCGCCGGAAGTTTGCTCGACCTGCGCGACGCCTCGCTTGCGTAAAACTTATGAGTGACGAACGACAGACGCGCGACCGCGTGCGTGCCCTTGTGCGCGAAGTGCTCAACAACGCTCTTCCCGCCGAAGAGGACGCGGGCAGTTCCATTCCGATTGATGAAACGCGCGCCACCACCGCATCATCAGACGTGCCAAGTCTTCAACAACAAGACGCGCTCACAAACGAACCACGCACGGCGCGAATCTCAAACATCGCTCCCGCGTCTGCGTCTGACGAAAACAAAATCGTTGAGCGCGATGAATCCGCCAAGATGGTGTTGACGGAGGCAGACGTGCGCGGGCTGGAACGCGGGGCGCGTCTGCGCATTGCGGAAGGAGCGCGCCTCACGCCGCTCGCCGCCGACATCGTGCGCGAGCAAAACATCGAACTCGTGCGTCGCCCCGTGCGGCGCGGCTCAGGTCAAGCGAAGATGATCGCCCTCGGCGCGGATCACGGGGGCTTCGAGATGAAAGAGGAACTAAAAAAGTTCTTAGACGAACTCGGCCACCGCACGCGCGACTTCGGCACTAACTCGACGGACGCGGTTGACTACCCAGACTTCGCGCACGCAGTCGCCCGCGCCGTCGCGGACAAAGAAGCCGATTTAGGCATTGTCATTGACGGCGCGGGCGTCGGCAGCGCAATCACCGCCAACAAAGTTCCCGGCGTGCGCGCCGCCGCCTGCTATTCCGTCGTTGTCGCCCGCAACTCGCGCGAACATAACGACGCGAATGTTTTAACGCTCGGCAGCAAAACGATCACGAAAGACCTCATGTGCGACATCGTGCGCGCGTGGATAGCGACCGAGATCAGCGAAGAGCGTCATCGCAAGCGCGTCGCTAAGATCGAAGCTGTCGAGAGGCAATACAAGAACTAAACATTTCTTATTGACATTCATTGAAATGAACATTGAAAACGGCAGACAGAAAGTTGCGCCGGGATTGAGCGGCATTGCGCTTTTCAAAGCGATGCCTCAATTCCGGCGCAACACGCTACAAGCCTTTTCAGATTTAACGCATCGCTTCGGTCACGTCGTGCGTTTCAAAGGACTCTGGACTTCGTTCATGTTGACGCACCCAAGCGACATCGAGCATGTGTTGCAGAGCAACGCTCAAAATTACACTAAGGGCAGAAGCTATCGCGTCTTAAAATCGTCAACGGGCAACGGACTCTTCGTCAGCGAAGGTGATTTCTGGCGTCGCCAACGAAGGCTCGCGCAACCGGCTTTTCATCGCGGGCGCATCGCCGGATTCGCCCAAACGATGTCCGATGCGGCGACGGAGATGGTTGAGGCTTGGGCGGCACGCGCCGCGCGTAATGAATCGGTGGAACTGACGGCAGAGTTGCGGCGGTTGACTTTGCGCATCGTCGGGCAAACTCTTTTCAGCACCGATCTCAGTGAGGAGACGGCGGCGATAAGTCGGATGCTGTCCGTCGGGCAGGAGCACGCGATCCGTCGTATGTTTAATGTCGTCAATCTGCCGGAAAGCTTCCCGACCTCTTCCAACCGGCGTTATCACAAAGCGTTGAGCGAAGGCGACCGCGTTATATACAGCATGATTGACGAACGGCGACGCGGGGAGAAAAGCGAGACGAACGATCTGCTGGCGATGTTAATGCGCGCGAGAGACGAGGAGACCGGCGAAGGCATGA
>JACCYN010000193.1 GCA_013696465.1 Pyrinomonadaceae bacterium | reverse complement strand
AATCAACGGAAGATGTTGCAGGGGCTGGCGGCGCAGATTCATTTCGCTCAATCCTCGCCGACATCTCCGGTGCGTCCGTCTCTTTCGCGCAAGCGTCTCGGACGCGCGCCGCCGCGCCCGCCATCTCGCAAGACGGTTCGCGCATCGCCTTCGCCGCCCTCGCCGATCCGCTCGGCTCAAACCCTGACGGCAACTCCGAAATCTTTGTCTACGACGCATCGGGCGTACGCCAAATCACAAACACATCGCCCGGCGATTTGTCGGCGCGCGTCCGTAACGGGAACTTCCAGCCGTCCATCTCCGACGACGGGCGCTTCATCGCCTTCTCCTCAAACCGCGATCCGGCGAACCAAAATTCCGACGGAAACTACGAAATATTCCTTTACGATTCTTCCAATCAAACTTTCAGACAACCCACTAACACGAACGGCATCATCGGCGCAACCGATGCGAAGATTAGCGGCAACGGCGGGCGCATCGCCTTCGCGCAAGATAACAACACGGCACTTGCTCTAACTCCCGGCGGAGCGGTTCAGCTTTCCCCACAACGCGATCTCATGCTTTTTGATCGCACTTCAAACGCGACCCGCTCTCTTGCAGCAAACGTCCCCAATCTCCTCTTCACCTACGGCCGCGCGATCAGCGACGATGGCACGCGCATTGTCTATTCCGCCACAACAACCCCTAATTCAAGCCAAGTTTTTCTTTACGACGAACGCTCAACCGGCGTGCGACAGACAACGACGCTCGGCGCGCGCACCGAAGACGTGCCGCTTCATCCCTCGATCAGCGGCGACGGCACGCGGCTCAGTTTCGCCACGCGCCGCACCGTTACCACTTCAAACAGCGATTCAAGCGTTGAGCTTTACACTTACGATCTTCCGACGGCGCAATTCGCACGTCTGACGAGCGCCCCCGCAAGCGCCACAGCCGAGGTCGTTTCATCTCTCAGCGACGACGGTCAGCTTGTGGCGTTCAACTTCCCGCGCGTTCTCTCCGGCGCAGTTGCTGCAAGCGAACTCGCTAACAACTCGGAGATTTACGTTGCCGTGTCAGGCGCGCGTCCCCCCTTCGCCACCGACTTACAAATTCTTAACGGCGCATCCTTCGGACGCGAGCCTGCGACGATCAAAGCTGTCGCGCCGGATTCAATCGCCGTCGCCCTCGGCAACAATCTCGCGCGCACTTCCGCGCAGGCCACGCCTAATTCAAGCGGAACTTTCCCGACGACGCTCGAAGGCACGAGCGTTCGTGTCAACAATCGTCTCGCGCAACTCTTCTTCGTTTCTCCCACGCAAGTCAATTTCCACGTTCCCGCCGACACGGAACTCGGCGATGCACAAGTCGTTGTTACCAACGCGGAAGGATTTGAGACGCGCGGCACAATTACAGTCTTGTTCAGCGCGCCCGGCATTTTCACTTCTGGTGGCGACGGACGCGGCGAGGCAGTTGCGCTCGACGCTGAAACGTTTCTACGCAGCCCCTTCGACGTAACCGACGCGGGGGGCAACGCGCGCCGCCTGATCATATTTGCCACTGGCGTGCGTAACGCTTCGCAGCTCTCAGTGACGATTGCTAATCGTCCGATCACAATTGAAAGCGTTATGCGAACGCCGGAGATGCCGGGGCTTGACGAAATAAGAATCGTGCTGCCGCGCGAACTGCGCGGCGCGGGCACAGTTCCAATCGTCGTCCAGTCGGACGGCCGGGCAAGCAACACAGCGACCATCACAGTTGGAACGGGCGGCGCGCCGCCCGCCCCCGCCAGCATCACGCTCAACCCTACAAGCGCAACGCTCTTCACAGGACGCACCGTGCAACTTCGTCCGACGGTGCGCGACGCGCAGGGCGCGGAAATCACCGACGCAAGGGTTGCTTTCACGTCCAGCAATGTGAATGTCGCAACGGTTGACGAAGCCGGCACGGTGCGCGCCATCGCTCCGGGCGTAACGACGATTACCGCGACAGCAGGCAGTGTTTCAACAGCAGCCGAAGTGCGCGTCATCCAACCAACGCTTGTCATCAACGAAGTGCTTGCCGATCCGCCCGACGACTTGAGCGGCGACGCCAACCGCGATGGCGTGCGCAGCGCAACGCAAGATGAATTCATCGAGATCGTCAACGGAAGCCTTAGCGACATTGACATCAGCAATTATCAAATCTTCACGCGCAGCACGACAGGTGCCGATACGCTACGTCATACATTCGCCGCAGGCACGATCATCCCCGCGGGGGCGGCCGTTGTCGTCTTCGGTGGCGCGCAGTCGTCCACATTTAATCCGAACGATCCGGCTTTCGGCGGCGCGCAAGTCTTCATTGCTTCATCCGGCGGACTGTCGCTCTCAAACTCTGGTGGCACCGTCACGCTGCGCGACGCTTCCGGCCAAAACCTCGATCAACTCACTTACGGCGGTTCGACCTCGCTTGACGGAGACAGAAACCAATCGCTCACGCGCTCGCCTGACATCACAGGCGATTTCTCACTGCACGGAGCGGCGACGGGCAGCACCGGACGCTTCTTCTCAGCAGGCACACGCACCGACGGCGCGCCCTTCGCTCCGACACCCGCGATCAGCCGCATCGAGATCGCGCCCGCAACAGCGACGATCATAGTGGGCGCGCAACAGCAGTTTACGGCGCGCGCTTTCGACGAACAGGGGCGCGAATTGCAAGGTGTGCTCTTCCGTTGGCAATCAAGTGTTCCAAGCGTCGCCACGATCAATCAAAACGGACTTGCGATTGGCGTCTCTCAAGGCGCAACGCAAATCACCGCCTCGGCGCGCGGACGCACATCCTCGCCAGCGACGCTTAACGTGCTTGCACCGCAGAGAATCCTGACGCGCATCGAAGTTAGCCCAGCGCAAGCGACGGTCAATCGCGGTGCCACGCAAGCATTCACCGCCCGCGCCTTTGATCAAAACAACATTGAAATCACCGGCGTTACTTTCACTTGGGAATCAACTAACACGGCGGTCGCCGCAGTTGACCAAAACGGATTGGCGACGGGCTTAAGCGTTGGCACAACGACGATCAGGGCAACGTCAGGAAACGTGACAGGCACGGCCCAATTGACAGTCGTCGAACCCGCGCTCGTCATCAACGAAATTTTGGCCGATCCGCCTGATGGCTCGGCGGGCGACGCCAACGCCGACGGAGTGCGAAGCGGCACGGACGATGAATTCGTCGAACTCGTCAACTCTTCAAACGCGAGCCTCGACATCTCCGGCTACATGATTCGCACGCGAGCTTTGACGGGCGGCAACGAGACAACGCGTCACACCTTCGCGGCAAACACCATCTTGCCCGCAGGTGATGTTATCGTCGTCTTCGGCGGCGGCAACTTCGATCCGGCAAACCCAATCTTCGGCGGCGCGCAAGTCGTGAGAGCTTCGTCTGGCGGGTTGTCATTCTCAAACAACGGTTTAACGATTATCGTGCGCGACGCAGCCGGACAATTCGTGCGCGAATTTTCCTACGGCACGAGCGTGGATAATTTCGCGGGCGATTCCGTCAATCAATCCATTACGCGCTCGCCCGACGTGACGGGCAATTTTGTTCGTCACACGGAAGCGACGGGCGCACAAGGGCGCAGGTTCTCGCCGGGCACTCGCGTTGACGGCGCATTCTTCGTTCCGCGCGCCGCGCGCCTCGCCCGCGTAACTCTCGAACCCACATCCGCTTCGCTCACGGAAGGCAGCACGGCGCAGTTCACTGCTCGCGCTTTCGATCAATTCAACCGTCCGTTTGCAAACGCAAGCTTTACGTTTGCTTCAAGCGCGCCGAATGTCTTGAGCGTTGATTCCGTTACGATTGATTCTTCAAACGGCGTGGCCGTTGCAACTGTCACCGCGCGCGCGGTCGGCACGGCGCAACTCCGCGCCACCGCAACCTTCAATTCCACTTCCGTCACAAGCGATCCGGCGACTGTTACCGTCACCGCCGCACGGCGCGTCACGCGCATCGAAGTTTCGCCGAGCGCGGCGACGATCAATGTCGGCGGCGCGCAACAGTTTACCGCCCGCGCTTTTGACCAGAACAATCAGGAGCTGACCGGCGTCGCGTTCACATTCGCCTCAAGCGCGCCAAGTGTGGCGACGATTGACAACAACGGCTTGGCGCGTGGCGTCAGCGCGGGCACGACAGCTATCACGGCCTCCGCTAACGGCGTCACAAGCTCCCCCGCGACGCTCACCGTCAACGAGCTTCCCCCGCCCGTCGTTCCAGCCGCTGGGCAACTGATCATCAACGAGGCGCTCGTCGCCTTTTCAACTTCGACAACGCAGACGCGCAACGACTTCGTTGAACTCTACAACACGACGGCGGGAACGCTCGACATCAGCGGACTCGTGATCTCATTCCGTCCGAGCGGTTCGGGCAACACGCCCGCCACCGTCACGCTGCCCGGCGCGCCCGGCAGCCGCACCGTTCTGCTCAACCCGAACAGTTACTTCCTCATCGTCAACGGAAGCGAAACCTTCGGTGCTTCAGCCGACTTCAACGCCGCGTCCTCTAACTTCAACCTCAACGACACGACGGGCGGCATCAAGATTGAAATCGGCGACGTAAAACTCGACGGATTAACTTACAAAGGCGGGAGCGCCAACCCGGCCGACGTATTCGTGCAATACGGCGAAGGCGCGATCTTTGAATTCACAAACGGCGCAACGAATGATTTGATCCGCAGCCCGAACGCCCACGACACTAACAACAACGCCGCCGACTTCCGGCGCAACGGCACGACCGCAAGCGTCACGCCGAAAGCGGCGAATCCGACGATTCCGTGAACAGATTTATGCATCGCCAATACATCAAAACAAAACGCGATAAAACGTGATTATGCGGAACGTTTACTTATAACACGCTTATTTAGGAGTGTTATGCGGAATGCTTCCGCATAATCAGTAGTTAGGCGTTTTCGTGTTTCGGAGCATTGATAAATCTGTGGACACTCAAATAAAAGTCTTAGCCTGTGCAATCACTTCTCTACTGATTGCCGTTATTCCGCCTGCTGTAACCTCGGCTCATCAACAACAAACTTCGCCTGCAGCTCGAAAGTTCATGGTGATTGGTAATGAACGCGCTGAAATGGAAATGGCGCGTCTCCACGCTTTCGCCGAAGAGTTGAATAGAGATGTCAATCTACGTGGCTATCTGGTCGTCTATAGTGGCGGACGCTTCTCTCGCGGACATATTCTACGGAAGGTTCATGGCTATCTCGACCGCCTTGTGAATGACCGCGCAGTAAGTCCCAACCGCGTTGAAATCATCGAAGCCGGGGAACGAGAGGTGTACGCAACCGAGCTGTGGCTTGTGCCAAACGGCGGAACATTCCCCATTCGTCCTGTGGCGGAGAGTGTAAAAGCACCCCTGATGTTTGACCGGGTGTTTTATGGAGTGGGATGTGAGCCGGAGGTCTCCATCGACTTGTATGAGCTTGATGAGGGGCTGAAGTTCTGGGCGAAGGCGCTCGCAGAGAATTCGCATGCGAACGGGTGGATTATCGTAAATCCCAAGCGGCGTAGCAGCCGGGGAAGTGCGTTGAGGGTTGCGAACCGTACAAAGCGTATGCTGATGCAAAACTACAAAATTGGAAGTCAGCGTCTTATGATACGAGTGGGAGAGTGGCAAGACGAATGCTCCAATGTGGAGTTTTGGGTTGTTCCGGCGGGCATGGTGCCATCGAGGGCAACGCCTAACAACGGCATGCACCCGACCGCGAATAGCGTTGATCTCACCCGCGAGACTTAGCGCTTCCGCAGTTGTGTGCGCGGCGGGTGATGCCGGGCGTTCGGTGCTCGCGTGATGTGTAAAGTATAATTGCTGCATTGTGCCGACAGTCTTGAGACATGGAGCGTACCGCATCTACTTTTACAGCCACGAACCGAATGAACCGCCGCATGTCCATGTTGATCGTGACAATCTGTCTGCCAAGTTTTGGTTGAATCCTGTAAGTCTTGCGCGTAATCTTGGGTTCAGCGCAAGAGAATTGCGTCAAGTTGAGCGGCTGGTCAAAGAAAATCAGGCAGAACTATTGGAGGCTTGGAATGGGTATTTTGGCGTTGGCGGCTGACGAGCGTGTTGCGGATGTGGAAATTGCCGAAGACGTGTTGAGCGTGCGGCTAATGGACGGAAGGACGATTTCCGTTCCTTTAGTGTGGTACCCACGACTATTGAACGCGACGGAAGCGCAAAGGAAGAACTGGCGGGTCATCGGTGGCGGCTACGGCATTCACTGGGAAGATGTAGACGAAGACTTAAGCACGGAGGGTTTGTTGCGTGGTGCTCCTGCGCCAAGTCTGACTATCGCCCGGTAGCGTTTCTCCTCTATGTTGCTTACTTGAAAACTCGATACGGGCGATCCTGATTTCGGCGTTTTAATCAATCACACCTATCAACGGACTCGACGCGCTGGCATAGAGCCGCTTCGGCATTCGACCTGAGAGGTAGGCGAGGCGTCCGGCTTCGATGGCGAGGCGCATGGCGCGCGCCATCCCTTCCGGTTCGCGCGCTTCGGCAATCGCGGTGTTCATCAAGACGGCATCTGCGCCGAGTTCCATCGCTACCGCCGCATCGCTCGCCGTCCCGACTCCCGCATCAACGATAATCGTCGCATCGGGCAACTGTTCGCGCATGATCCGCAGGTTGACCGGGTTCTGAATGCCGAGACCGGAGCCGATAGGCGCGGCGAGCGGCATCACGGCGGCGCATCCGGCGTCTAATAATTTCTTCGCCATGATCAAGTCGTCTGAGAAGTATGGAAGTACTGTGAAACCTTCGCTGACGAGGAGGCGCGCCGCTTCGAGCGTCTGTTCGTTATCGGGAAAGAGCGTTGTTTGATCGCCGATGACTTCGAGTTTGATCCAGTTCGTCCCCAGAGCTTCGCGGGCAAGGCGGGCGGTGCGGATGGCATCTTCCGCCGTGTAGCACGCGGCAGTATTCGGCAGAATCATCAACGACGGATCGAGGTGATCGAGTAAGGATTCTGCGCTGCGGTCAAGCGGCACGCGGCGCACGGCGACCGTCACCATCTCCGCGCCCGACGCCCGATGCGCCCCTTTCATTTCTTCGTGGTTGCGATATTTTCCCGTTCCGATAATAAGGCGCGAGGTGAATGTGCGATCACCAAGTCGGAATGTTTCGAGCGAAGCAGGAGCGACAGCAGTCATAAGATTTATAACCCTCGACGAAAATTATTATTCACGAATTTACACTCTCTTTCGTCGGAAGTGAAATAACGACGGGTAAAGGCAAAACATGAAAGTTTATCTTCGCGTTTCAGCGAGCAGGCTTTCGTAAATCAACTTTTAATCTTTCTACCCCTCATTCTCTCCGCCGCCGACGAAATGGACGATCTCGATGCGGTCACCTTCTCTCAGCTTCGTATTTGACCAACGGGTGCGCGGCGCAACCTCGCGGTTGAGTTCAATCGCCAATCGCTCCGGCGCGAACGCGAGGATACGCTCGACGAGTTGTTGGAGCGTCGTTTCATCGGGAATTTCGCGCTTCTCGCCGTTGACTTCGATATACAACCCTTATTCTTCCTTGTGCTTATTGTAAAAAGTTTGTTTCGCCGTTTGACGGGAAAATACGCTCCGAACGTTTATTGGATGTTGCGGTGCGAGGCTGCCCTCAAGCGTGTTGGATGATGCGCCGCAATTCGGCTTCAAAGCCATTGGCTGTAGCTTGAACAACCATTACCGCACGACCCTGCGTGAAGTTCGGCAACGTCGTTCGTATTAGGGCGATGCCCTGCGCGTCGGTCTTGGCGTTAAGAACAAGCGTGCGAAAAGTTGTTCCCAAGATTTTGATCGCGACCGGAGCATTCGGGATTGGTTCGCTTCTCTCTTCGCCGCGCCCGACATAGATGCTTAAAGTAACGGCTTCGCCTGCGCGAAACTCTTCTTCGTTATTCAACAAGGCGAGATGCAACGCTCCGGGCGGCGCGTCTCCGCGCGCGAAATCGGCGAGGACTGTGCCGCGCACGACGGGACGCACCGTGTATGATGATGCGTCGGGTATCGCGGCGACCGAAGACGGAGTAGAAGCGACGGGAGCGGAAGCGTTAGGTTGTTGAACTTCACTTACAGGCGTTTGCGTGGGCGGCGCGCTTTGCTGCGCGAGGCTCGCCTCAGGGTTCGTGGTGAGCGCTGACGAGTCGATCTCGATTAAGTCTAGTTCCGCTTTGTCGTTCGCAAAATCAAATGCGTGCGGTTCGTTGAGGATTTCGAGAATTACGTCGTCGTCTAACACTCCTCCGGCCGGAGTTTTAACGCTTCGTGACGCAGCCATGTTTGGCGCAGACGGCCCGCCGCGCTCGCTGAGGCGTTTCAAATCTTCGATGCGCCCGGCACGGATGGCGGCGCAAATCAATTTGTGTTGATGTTGCAGGCGTTCTGCCAGCGCGGACTCGTCGAAGCCTAACGCGAGCAAATCGTCGTAAGAAGTGCGCTTGCTGGCGAGGATTGCCCCGCCGACGTAGACGAGTGAAAGGATTACTGGAGAATTGATGCCCTTGTCTTCCGTCTGCACATGGTAAACAACTCCTTCGTGCGCGACATCTGTGTTAAAACCGGTGATCACAACTGTTCGTTTGCGTTCTTTGAAGTTATGAAACTCGAAGGTGAATTCCGAGGCATGAAAGACTGATACGGGCTTCCGGGTCGAACAGTAACACAGGCTTTTGAACGGGTCAATCTTCTTGCAAAACAGGGGTTTACAAAGAAGATCGAGTCGCTTGACAGAGGCCACTTGAGAGGGCTACGATACGATTGTGCATCGATTCTCAAACTCCGAAAACAGTCGTTATCCCCGTTCGGCGAAAGGCGATTGGAGGTTGCCGTGTTCATTTTAAGAAATTATTTCCCGCTGCTGATCATGTTCTTTGTGGCGGCCGGCTTCGCCGTTTCGCAGATCGGGCTATCGAGTTTGATCGGTCAGCGCAAGCGCACGCGCACGAAACTGATGCCTTACGAGTGCGGCAAAGACCCGGTGGGCAGCGCGCGCGAACGCTTCTCCGTTAAATTCTATTTGATCGCAATGATCTTTATTCTCTTCGACATTGAAGTTATCTTTCTCATTCCTTGGGCGGTAGTCTTCAAGGGAATGGCGTTTGGTGAAGAATACGGCGGCGCGTTTCGCAATGTGATTTTCTTTGAGATGCTCATCTTTATAGTATTGCTGCTCGTCGGCTACGTCTATGTGTTAAAGAAGGGAACGTTTGATTGGGGCGAGCGGGCGCGTCTGGAGGCGGAAGCGGAGGCGCGCGTGCTCAGGCGCAACGAAGCAAGAGAACAGGGTCGTCTACGCAGTCGCGCGGCGTAAAGATCGTTTGAAGCATTGAAGCGCGGAAGAGGTATGTTATGGGTTTAGAAAGTGTGATCGCTGAAGCGTTGCCGGAAGTTTTAACGACACGCCTTGATTCGCTCGTCAACTGGGCGCGCAAGTCTAGCTTGTGGCCAGCGACGTTCGGCTTGGCGTGTTGTGCGATTGAGATGATGAACGCGACGAGTTCGCGGAACGACTTGGCCAGATTCGGATCGGAGGTGTTTCGCGCGAGTCCGCGTCAAGCTGACGTGATGATCGTATCGGGGCGCGTCTCCAGAAAGATGGCTCCTGTGCTCAGGCGCATCTACGATCAGATGCCGGAACCGAAGTGGGTGATCTCGATGGGCGCGTGCGCCACGTCGGGCGGCGTGTTTGATAACTACGCGATTGTGCAGGGTGTGGACAAGATCGTGCCGGTTGACGTTTACATTCCGGGCTGTCCGCCGCGACCCGAAATGTTAATTCACGCGATCATGATGCTGCAAGACAAAGTGATGAAAGAATCAATTCGTGATCGCAAAGACGTGAACGAACTTGAAGCGCGTGAAGCCGTGCCGCCGGGAACGCTTCCCGCCTCCGGCGTCTCAGCATTAAACGAAGCGGCCGCGCAATCTTCTTCTGAAAAAGAGACGGCCGCGAGCATGTCACGCCCCTACACCATTGCGTCGCGTCACGAACGCCGTCGTTCATCGTAAGGGGTCATCAGTTCTTAGCAGTCAGCGTTTAGCTTCTAGACTGCCGGGAAGTTGATCGTTCTTGCTGAAAGCTGACTGCTGAGTGCTAAATTATGCCTGAAGATATAAACCGCAAGAAACAACTCGAAGAGCAGTCGGCAACAACCACAGACGCGAACGACGCCGCATCGCCGCTCGTCACAGTTCTGCAAAGCGGAAACTACGATTGGGCGGGCGAAATCATGCAAGCTTTCGGCGAAATCACGATCATCATCCCACGCGAGCGCATTGCTGAAGTGTGTCAACTCTTAAAAACTGCTCCCGGCTTAGAGTTCAACCTGCTTTCTGACATCACGGGCGCGGACAGGGGCGTGGAAGAAGAGCCGCGCTTCGAGGTCAACTATCAATTGTTTTCGATTGCTAAATATCATCGCTTGCGCTTAAAAATTCTGTTAAATGAAGACGACGTGCGCGTGCCGAGCGTAACAAACGTATGGCGCACCGCGAATTGGCACGAGCGCGAAACTTTTGACATGTTCGGCATCATCTTTGAAGGACACCCGGACTTGCGCCGCATCCTCTTGCCCGAAGATTGGCAGGGACACGCACTCAGGAAAGATTTTCCGTTGCGCGGCTATGAGCCGTACAGCCTGACTTAAGCGACGGAGGCGAAATGCAAATGACGACGCAGATTCTCCCGCTTCTCACCACCGACGATCTGATCGGACTGCCCGACGATGGCAGCCACTACGAACTTATTGACGGAGAACTCTACGTGTCTCGCGCTCCACATATTAGCCACCAATTTGTACTCGCAAAATTACTTCAGGCGGTGATGAACTATTTGGATCAAAACCCTGTCGGTCAAATCGTGCCGGAAGCGGGTGTTATCTTTGACAAACATAACGCGGTGATTCCTGACCTTGCGTTTATGACGAACGAAACTTACCAAGAGATCGTCTCCGGCGGGAAGATGCACGCCGCGCCCGATCTGGCGATTGAAATTCTTTCTTACGGCGCGGAACAGGAAGCGCGCGACCGCAGCTTAAAACTGCGTCTCTACGGCCAGCGCGGCGTAAGAGAGTACTGGATCGTTGATTCGCGGGCTAAAACAATTGAAATTTATCATCGAACGCGTCAAGGCTTGGCGCTCGCGTCAACGCTCAACGAAACGGACGTGTTAACGACAGAGTTGCTACCCGGTTTCGAGCTTCAGATGACAAAGGTTTTTGACGTTTAGCGAAAATTATTCTATGAGCGTTTCTACACAGAATTTGCCGCCGCAATTTGAAGTCGTTGACAGCCCGCTCGATTCGCAGATGACGATCTCAATGGGGCCGCAACACCCTTCGACGCACGGAGTGCTTCGTCTCGAACTCGTCCTTGACGGCGAGTCGGTCGTTAAATGCACGCCCGACATCGGCTATCTCCACACGGGGATGGAAAAGCTTTTCGAGTATAAAAAATATCAGCAAGGCATCGTTATCACCGACCGCATGGATTACCTCAATCCTTTGGGGAACAATCTCGCTTACGTGATGGCGGTCGAGAAATTGTTAGGTTTGGAGATTCCCGAACGCGCGCAGACGATTCGCGTGTTGATGTGCGAGTTGCAACGCATCGCATCGCACATGGTCTGGCTGGGGACGCACGCTCTCGACATCGGCGCGATGACCGTCTTCTTTTATTGCTTCCGCGAGCGCGAAAAGATTTTGAATTTGATCGAAGCCGCATCGGGCGGTCGCCTCACGCCGTCTTACTTTCGCATCGGCGGCTTGATGATGGACTTGCCCGCCGGATTCGAGCGGCGCTTGAAGCAGTTTACCGACAATTTCCCCGATGCGGTTGATACATTTAACACGCTTCTGACAGGCAACACGATTTTCCAGAAACGCACGCAGAACGTCGGCATCATCTCGCCGGAGGACGCGATTGACTGGGGACTGACGGGGCCGAGCTTGCGTGGCAGCGGCGTCGCGCTCGACATTCGGCGCGCTAACCCATACACGGGCTACGAGAATTATGACTTCGAGATTCCCGTCGAAGGCGATTGCGATGTGTGGTCGCGCTACCTCGTGCGGATGCGCGAGTTGGGCGAGTCTCTGAAGATCGTGAAACAGGCGGCGGCGCGCTTGAAACCCGGTTCCGTCAAAGCCGACGCGCCAAAAGTCGTGCTGCCCGACCGCGAAGCGATGAAGACGCACATGGACGCGCTGATTCATCACTTCTTGATCGTGGCTGAAGGCTTTGACGTGCCGAAGGGCGAGGTCTATCACCCGATTGAAGCGTCGAAGGGCGAACTCGGCTGTTATGTTAAGTCAGACGGCGGCCCGAAACCTGCGCGCGTTCATTTCCGCGGCCCAAGTTTCGTCAACCTCTCCGCCCTGCCGCACATGGCCGAAGGCGAGATGGTCGCCGACGTGGTGGCGATCATCGGTTCGATTGACATTGTGCTCGGCGAAATTGACAGGTAAAGAGAATTTTTGATGAGCAGCGAACGACCAATTCAAAGTCCGGGCAATCAATTTACGCCGAACAATCCGTTGCCGCAAGAAGCGAAACTCCCGAATGAGATCGCAACTTTCTCCCCAGAAGTGATTGCGGAGATGGACGCGCACATCGCCAAGTATCCGGTGCGGCGCTCGGCTATCCTGCCCTTGATGTTCATCGTGCAGCGCGAACGCGGCGGCTATCTCGATCCGCCCGGCGTCGCGTTTCTCGCCGATAAATTGGGCGTGCGCATCACAGACATCTGGGAAGTCGCTACCTTCTATTCGATGATCAACACCGAACCCGTCGGCAAGTATCATCTGCAAGTGTGCCGCACGCTGTCGTGCAAGATTTTAGGCGCGGATAAGATTACGGAACACTGCACGCAAAAACTCGGCATCAAGCCGGGCGAGACCACGGAGGACGGCATATTTTCGCTCTCCGAAGTCGAATGCTTGGGCTCATGTGGCACCGCGCCGATGATGCAGATCGGATTTGACTATTACGAGAACTTGACGACCGAGAAGGTTGACGGTTTGCTCGAACGCTGTCGGGGCGGAGGAATGAGCAACGGCGTGCGCTAACTTTTCACGTTTCTTTATCGCGCTTGTCCGCTCACTTTTTCGATTCTAAAAACGAATATGTTTATCGGTGCACTAGGATGCGAGCCGCTTCAACTCGCGCGCGTTAATCTCGAGAACTCAACTTCGCTCGACGTTTATCGTCGCAACGGCGGCTACGAAGCTTTGCGCAAAGCTTTGGGGATGTCGCCCGACGACGTGATTGCGGAAGTGAAAAAGTCTGCACTGCGCGGGCGCGGCGGTGCGGGATTCCCGACGGGGATGAAGTGGGGTTTTGTGCCGAAAGATTCGCCGAAGCCGAAGTACGTCGTCTGCAACGCCGACGAATCGGAACCCGGCAGTTTCAAAGATCGCTACCTCATGGAGCGCGATCCGCACATGCTGATCGAAGGGATGCTGATCGCCGCCCACGCGCTTGGATCAAAAACTTGCTACATCTACACGCGCGGCGAATATCGCTATCTGATCGAGATTATGGATCGCGCGCTTGTTGAAGCGCGCAACGCCAATCTCGTCGGCGAAAAGATTTTAGGCACTGACTTCGCCTGCGAAGTCCACACGCACACGGGCGCGGGCGCATACATCTGCGGCGAGGAGACGGCGCTCCTCAATTCCCTCGAAGGCTTGCGCGGACACCCGCGCATGAAGCCGCCCTTCCCTGCTGTCGCCGGACTCTACAGTTGCCCGACCGTCGTTAATAACGTCGAGACATTAACGGCCGTTCCTGACATCATCAAGATGGGCGGCGAAGCTTATCAAAAGCTCGGCACGGAAAAGAGCGGCGGCACAAAGCTGTGGTCAGTTTCGGGTCATGTCAATCGTCCCGGTGTCTATGAACTTCCGATGGGCTACGACGACATGGAGAAGTTCATCATGGAAGATTGTCAGGGCATCACGAAGAATCGAAAGTTAAAGGCCGTGATTCCCGGCGGATCGAGCGTTTACATCATGCCCGCGTCGGACATCTTGGGCAAAGATGTAAAGATGGATTATGAAGGCTTAGTCGCGGCGGGTTCGATGGTCGGGAGCGGCGGCTTCATCGTGATGGATGAGACGGTTGACATCTTCGAGTCAACGAAGAACCTCACCGAGTTTTACAAGCACGAATCATGCGGCTGGTGCACGCCGTGTCGTGAAGGTACGGACTGGCTCGTGAAAGTCTTCAAGCGCATTGCCAAAGGCGAAGGGCAACCGGAAGACGCGCAACTGCTACTTGATTTATGCGACAACATCGAAGGCAAAAGCTTCTGCCCGCTTGGTGACGCGGCGGCGTGGCCGATTCAATCGGCGATCAAGAAGTTTCCCGAAGATTTCAAGCGTCACCTCGCGCCGATGGTTGAAGCGCGCGAAGCAATCGCGGCAGATTAGTAAGTTAAACTGCGATAGCGCAAGGAGGCATGATCATGAACACAGTAATCAAAAGTCACATGACTGCCGATGAACTTGAGCGAATGCCGGACGATGGCTTCCGCTACGAATTGGTAAACGGAGAACTCCGACAAATGCCGCCTACCGGAGGTGAACACGGCGACAGGGCGATGCGGCTGAGTGTGCCGCTTGGTTACTACATCTACCAAAACAATCTCGGAATCGTTCTCGCTGCTGAAACCGGGTTTAAGATCGACGATTACAACGTGCGTGCGCCCGACTGCGCTTTCGTCAGCAACGAACAACTGGAGCGATACGGCAGGCCGCGAAGTTTTTTTTCCTTTGCGCCTGACTTAGCGGTTGAAGTAGTTTCGCCGGGCGACACGAAAGCAGAGGTTAAGGAAAAAGCAGAATGGTGGCTTTCCGTCGGCACGCGCCTCGTTTGGATCGTCGATCCAAAGCGCGAGATCGTTACGGCATATCATTCAGCAACGGACAATATCACGATCTATAAAGCTGATAATATGCTTGACGGTTTCGATGTTGTGCCGGGATTTCTTTTGCCGGTAAGAGATATTTTCAAATAATACGGCGAAACTCTATTAACTAAAACAGACTTTATTACGAGTTATATGTCCTCAGAGTCAATTAAAGTAACGATCAACGGCAGTGATTATCAGGTGGAGAAAGGCGCGCGGCTCATTGATGTGTGCCGCTCGAACGGTCACGCCGTCCCCTCCTTCTGCTATTACTCTGACCTCGCGCTGCAAGCCTCTTGCCGCACCTGTCTCGTGCGCATCGAGAAGATGCCAAAGCTACAAACCTCATGCACGATTACCTGCACGGACGGGATGATTGTCACGACGGAATCCGACGAAATCGAAAAAGCGCGGCGCGGCATGGTCGAATTCTTGCTGGCGAATCATCCGCTTGACTGCCCCGTGTGTGATCGCGGCGGCGAATGTGAATTGCAAGAGATGGTTTTCGATTGGGGCGGGTTGGAAGAGCGTTTCCGCGAGAGGAAAAACTACGCGCCGGAGAAATATCTTTCGCCCGTCGTCGCCAACGATCCTCAACGCTGCATCTTGTGCAAACGCTGCACGCGCGTGTGCGATGAGTGGATGGGCGAGGACGCGATTGAAGCGGGCGGGCGCGGTGTTAACACCGTAATTGGGACTTATGGCGGCTGGCTCAACTGCTCGCAGTGCGGCAACTGCATTGAGGTCTGCCCGACGGGGACGCTCCTCGACGGAACGTATCGCCACCAAGCCCGACCATGGGAGTTGGAGCAGACTATCACGACTTGCACGTTCTGCTCCGACGGCTGCCAGATGTCTCTCGGTTCTCGTGGTGGCGAAGTGATGCGTGCCGTTGCGCGCGACCGCTACGTGAACGGCATCAACGGCGAGTTTCTTTGCATCAAGGGTCGCTTCGCTCATCCGTTCGTTAATCACGAAGAGCGTCTCCGCACGCCGATGATTCGCTACCGCAAGGGCGGCAAACTCATTCCGGCGACGTGGGATCAGGCACTTGAGTTCGCCGCCAACAAACTCCGCGAGACGGCCGACGCCCACGGCGCGGAAGCAATCGGCGTGGTGGGTAGTCCGCGCATCACGAACGAGGCGAACTACGCGCTGCTCAAATTCGCCAACGAGGTTGTCGGCACATCAAACTACACGGCGACCGACCGCTTCTCACTCGCGCCCTTCTTCGAGAGTTTGGGCGCAGGGCTTGCCACGCACCGCGACATTCGCTTTGCGAAAACGATTGTGCTTGTGGGCGGCGAACCCGAAGAGTTGCAGCCGTTGACGGGCAAGCAGATTCGCCAAGCGGTGAGGAACGGCGGCGCGAAGTTGATCGTCATCAACAGCCGCGCCATTCGCCTCCAGCAGCAAGCCGCGCAATTCATCCACATCCGGCCGGGCGCGGAAGATGCGGCGGTGCTCGCGCTCGCTGACGAGCGGTTTGACGAGCTGGCGGCGAAGAAGTTGGGCGTAGACGCAAGCGAACTCTCCACCGCGCGCGGCACAGTTCTCGACACCGAAGGCAACTGTATCATCATGTTCGGCGGCGAGTTGAGTCCGGCGGCGCAAAGTCTTCTCGCGCAGATACCGCACGCGGCTTCGACTGACAAGCGACGTTTTCTTTTTCATCCGCTTCCGCTCTACAACAACAGCGTCGGCGCGCACGACATCGGGTTAATGGGCGGCGCGCACACTGCTTCGAGTTTGTTGGGCGCGGCGGGCGCGGAGATTCGCGCGCTGTATGTCGCTGGCAGTTTCCTCCCCGACCATTTGCGCGGGCAGGAAGAAGCTTTGTCGAAACTCGATCTGCTGATCGTGCAAGAGTTATTTGAGACTGAGACGACACGCTACGCCGATGTCGTTTTGCCCGCCGCGTCGTTCGCCGAAACGGACGGGACGTTTACCAACAACGATGGACTTGTGCAGCGCGTCCGCGCTTCGATTCCGCCCGCGCATCAATCGAAACCGGATTGGATGATCACGGCAGCACTCGCGCAAACGCTCGGCATGGACTTTAATTTTCAGATGTCCGCCTCGACCGTCTTCCGCGAACTCGCCGAGCGCACGACAGCTTACAATGGAATGCGCTACCCACTTCTGAAAGACGAAACAAAGCCGGTGCAGGCAAAACACGCCATCGCCCCGCGACGCGACCTCGCGGACGAGATCGAGGCTCTGCGCTTGAGCATCGAAAGTCTCGACGAGACGGCGGAGAAAATCATGGGGACGCCCCCGGTCGGACACGAACTCTTTAAGCCGGGCGAACTGACGGGCAAGGTGCCGCAGTTTCATCTGCTCGCGGCGGGCAATCCGAAACCGCCCGACGTGCTCATTTCGCCGCTCTACCAGATTACGATTGACGCCGGACTAAGACGCACGGATGAAGCGGTTGCGGTCGCAGGCGACTAAGAAGAATTTGCGATTTTTGATTGTTGATTTGCGATTTGAATTTCAAATTTGAAATTTTAGATCGCAGATCAGACATAAGCTTGTCTTCAAATCAAAAACCGCAAATCAAAAATCCTTTTATGCTTAACTTAGACAATCCGCTCGTCTTTGCCGGAATTAAATTCTTGGGCATCTTCGTCGCGTTCAACGCGGTGCTGATGATCGTCGCCTATACGGTGTTGGCCGAGCGACGCGTGCTCGCGTTTATCCAAGGGCGCGTCGGGCCGAACCGCGTCGGCTACGGCGGCGTGTTGCAGCCGTTCGCCGATCTGTTGAAGTTCATCTTCAAAGAAGAGATCGTTCCCGATAAATCAACGAAGTTCATCTATATTCTCGCGCCGATCATAGCGATCACTTCGGCGTTGATGACGATTGTTGTCTACCCGTTCGGGCCGCGTGTGGTGATTCCGTTCACCGATATTTCGTTTGAGATGGTCGTCACGCGCTTCGATGTCGCCCTGCTTTACGTGCTCGCGGTGACGAGCGTCGGCGTTTACGGCATTACGCTCGCGGGTTGGTCGTCAAACAGCAAATACAGTCTCATGGGCGGCTTGCGTTCGGCGGCGCAGCTCATCTCTTATGAACTGTCGCTCGGACTCTCGCTCGTCGGCGTCATACTAATATCAGGCTCTCTCGACCTTGCGACCATCGTCGAACAGCAAGGAAACAGGTGGGGCTTCGGCGATGGGCTGAACATAATACTTCAACCGTTGAGCTGGAATATATTTCTTCAACCGCTCGGTTTTCTTATTTACCTGATCTCGGCAATCGCCGAAACGAATCGCGTGCCTTTCGATCTGCCAGAAGCGGAGACGGAACTCGTCGCCGGATTTCACACCGAGTATTCGGCGTTGAAGTTCGCGCTTTTCTTCATGGCGGAATACGTCAACATGTTTACGGTTTCGATGTTGGCGGCGACGCTCTTTCTCGGCGGCTGGCAAGGACCGGGTGTCGCGCAACTGCCGATTCTCGGTGTGTTTTGGTTTTTAGGTAAAGTAATCTTCTTCCTTTTCTTCTACATCTGGCTGCGCGGCACGCTGCCGCGTTTCCGCTTCGATCAACTGATGAACTTCGGCTGGAAGTTTCTGCTTCCCGTGGCGATCTTAAACATCATCCTCACGGCAACGCTCGCCTTCTTCGGCGTGTTTCAATTCTAAAGAGCGACCGACCCTGCGTCTTATGATCACCTCTATTCTATTTCTCATCCTCGCTGCCGCCGCCATCGGTTGCGCGATTGCGATGGTCGCGCAGCGCAATCCGCTCTACAGTGCGATCTCTTTGATCGGAGTTTTCATCTCGCTCTCGTGCCTCTACGTTCTACTCGCCGCGCCGTTTATCGCCGCCGTGCAAGTGATCGTCTACGCGGGTGCGATCATGGTGTTAGTCGTCTTCGTGATCATGCTCTTAAACGTCGAGGAAGAGGTAAGGCGTCCAATTCGTCTTCATTACCTGATTCCGACGGCCGTGGCTTTGGCGGCCGTTTTGATCGCTGAAGTGGCGTTTCTTATTTACTCCGTCGAGACTTCTCCTTACGTTCCGCTTAGTCCCGTCGGCACAACCGCCGACTCAAACGTCGGACTCACCGCGTCAATCGGCACGGGCTTGTTTACGAAATACCTGCTGCCGTTCGAGATCACTTCCGTTTTGATTCTGATGGCTATTGTGGGTGCGATCACGCTCGCGCGCCGCATCGCCGTGCCGCCGGGCGCGGGCGTCGTTCCGGGTTCGCAGGTGCTGCCGATGGAGCGGGTTGATCCGCGACGCAAAGGCGACGCGACCGAAGTTGAGGCAAACACGACGGGCGAAGCAGCGCGCATTTTCGATTTGAATAAGCCGACGCCAAGCCGGGCGGGAGATTAAAGCTTATGGTTCCTTTATCGTGGTATCTGATTCTATCCGCCGTGCTCTTCACCATTGGCGCGGCGGGCGTGTTATTGAAACGCAACGCGATCTCGATGTTTATGTGCATCGAGTTGATGCTTAACGCTGTGAACTTAACTTTCGTGGCGTTCTCGTCTTACTTCCGCGATGTGACGGGGCAGCTTTTCGTTTTCATCGTGATGACGGTCGCGGCGGCCGAGGCGGCCGTCGGACTCGGCATCATCATCGCCATCTTCCGCAACCGCGAATCTTTGGACGTTGACGAAGCAAGCGTATTGAAATTTTAGGAATTGAATCATCAGCTCATTGATTCATTACCTTATTGAACTAAAGAATCGATGAGGCAATGAACTAATTTTATGACTAACCATTGGCTCTCCGTGATCGTCTTTGCGCCGCTCGTCGGTGCGGCAATCAACTGGCTCGTCGGTCGGCGCGTGCGCAGCGAAGCGTTTATCGGCACAGTGGCGTGCGCGTCAATCGGCGTCTCAACCGTGCTCGCTTTCATCATCGCCTTCGGGCACGACGGTGCGTTGCGCGGCGGCGAAGAAGTTCACATCGTTTACAGCCATCTATGGACGTGGATGCAGGTCGGCGATTTCCGCGCCGATTTCGGTTTTGCGATGGATCGTTTGAGCGGCATCTACACGCTGTTCGTCACGTTCGTCGGGCTTCTGATTCACGTCTTTGCTACGGGCTACATGCACGGCGATAAAAGCTTCTACCGCTTTTTCGCTTACCTTAATCTCTTCATGTTCATGATGCTCACGCTCGTGCTGGCTGACAATCTGTTGTTGATGTTCGTCGGCTGGGAAGGCGTGGGGCTGTGTTCGTATCTTTTGATCGGCTATTACGTTGACCGCAAAGAGGCGGGTGATGCGGCGAAGAAGGCCTTCGTCGCCAACCGCATCGGCGATTGGGGCGTGATCTTAGGGATCATGTTCGTATTCTTTCTGACGGCGCAAGCGGGCAGACCATCGATCAGTTTCTTTGATAAAACTCCAATCGGCATTGATGTGACGAGCGCGCTTGCAACGATTGGCAATATGACTTCCGATCCTTTCGCTTGGAGCACCCTCTTTGCGGGCGGCATCACCTCCGCCGCCATTCTTTTGTTTATTGGTGCGACCGGAAAATCAGCGCAGATTCCCCTTTTCGTGTGGCTGCCCGATGCGATGGCAGGGCCAACGCCCGTCTCCGCGCTCATCCACGCGGCGACGATGGTGACGGCGGGCGTTTACATGATCGTGCGCTGCTCGCAAATCTACGTCCACGCCCCGACCGCGATGTTTGTGATCGCCATTATCGGCGCGGCGACCGCAATCTTCGCCGCCACCATCGGACTCGCGCAGAATGACATTAAGAAGGTGCTCGCTTATTCGACCGTCTCGCAGATCGGCTACATGAAGCTCGCGTGCGGTGTCGGCGCATTCGTCGCCGCGATCTTCCACGTGATGACGCACGCATTTTTCAAAGCCCTTCTCTTCCTCGGTTCGGGTTCAGTAATTCACGGGATGCACCACGAGCAGGACATGCGCAGGATGGGCGGCTTGAAGAAGTTTATGCCCGTGACGTTTTGGACGATGTTGACGGGATTGTTTGCTATTAGCGGCATCCCGATTTTCGCCGGGTTCTTCTCGAAAGATGAAATCCTGTGGAAGACGTGGAGCGCGCATAATGCGGCGATCCCTGATGGCGCGAACATTGTTTTGTGGGTCGTGGGCGCGTTGACCGCGTTGCTCACGGCCGCCTACATGACGCGCATGATGGTAATGACGTTCGGCGGCACGGAGCGTTTCCGCGAAGCTCCGGCGGGCGGGCAGGCTGACGAAGCGCACGCCCACGCTTACGACGAGAACGCGAAGCCACATGACGCGCAGTTCGCTTCCGCAGGCGACCGCCCGCAGCATCGACCGGGCGAGACAATCGGCGATGCGCATGACACGCACGGCGCACACACGGCGGGAGCGCACGGCGCAGCGCATACGGATGATGAAGAAGCGCACGAGCATCACGGTTTAGCTCCCGGACAAGTACCGCACGAATCGCCGCTCGTGATGACGTTGCCGCTCATTATCCTCGCCGTGCTTTCGACGCTCGGCGGGCTGGTCGGCGTGCCTTACGCTTTAAGCACCATCGTCGGCGTGAAAGACGTTAATTACTTTGAGCACGTGCTTGAACCCGTCATTGCGCACGCACCCGAAAGTGGAGCGGGTCACGCTACAGCGTCACACGCCGCGCCAGCTTCGCGCGCAGAGCAAACCGCTTCGTCAACTCACGGCGGCGAAGGCACAACGCCCGCGACGGTCGGCGAAGGTTCACAGGGAAGCGGCGCGCACGCCGCCGCTCCGGCCGCGAACGCACATCCGCCGGAAGAGGTGCGCATGGAGCGTTGGTTTACTTTGATCTCCATCGTCATCGCCGTACTCGGCATCGGTTTAGGTTGGCTCATTTTCAATCATCAACCACTTTTGCGAATGCCGCGCCTGCTTGAAAACAAATACTACGTTGATGAAGTTTACGACGCGACGATTATCAATCCGATCAAAGTCGGCTCGCGCGAAGGTCTGTGGAAAATTTTTGACGCGGGCGTGATTGATGGGATGGTAAACGGCGTCGGGCGCGCAGCTTCGGGTGCTGGAAGCATCGCGCGGCGTTTGCAGCCCGGCTTCGTGCGCTCTTACGCGGCGATCATTCTGCTCGGCGCGCTCGTCGTGGTCGGTTATTTCACCGTGTTCGTCGTTAATAGTTTAAGGTAGAAGCTCCCGGTCTTCGTATGGAAAAATATCTGCTGACAACGCTGATCTTGATTCCGGTCGTCGGCGCGATAGCCGCGCTCGCGCACCGTTACGCTCCCTACCGCCGCGACACGCACTATCGCTGGATCGCGCTTGTTTTTACGACGCTCACGTTCCTCGTCTCGCTCATTCTTTTAACGGGCGCGAACGTGGACACGGCCGCCTTTCGCTTCGTGCAAGATGATTCGTGGATCGGCGAGATCGGCGCGCGTTACCATCTCGGCGTTGACGGCATCAGTCTGTGGCTTGTGCTTTTGACGACTTTGCTGATGCCGATTGCCGTGCTCTCAAGTTGGAATTCGGTGACGAAGCGCCCGCTCGCTTATTACGCTTTTCTACTTTTGTTGGAGTCGGCGATGATCGGCGTTTTCGTTTCGCTCGATCTCCTCGTTTTTTATCTTTTCTTCGAGGCGTCGCTCGTGCCGATGTTTTTCCTGATCGGCATCTGGGGCGGCGAGAACCGGACTTACGCGGCCGTCAAGTTTTTCATTTACACGGCGGGCGGAAGCCTTCTGATGCTCGTCGGCATCATCGCGCTTTACTTCATCTACGGCACGTTTGATTACACGACGAT
>JACCYN010000230.1 GCA_013696465.1 Pyrinomonadaceae bacterium | reverse complement strand
GGCAACGCCTGCTGACCGCTGGCGATGAAGTGATATGTGTTGCGCGCGTCGGTCGCATTTTTTAGCGGTGTTTTCGTCGGATCATTGCCGCGCTTAGTTGTGCCGGTCAACAGTAGGTTGATGGTGTAAGAGACAGTCTCGATATGGCTGTACTCTTCGGCGGCGATGTTGGCGATGAGGTCGTAGAACGGGCGCAGAACCTTGTCGCGTCCGCGAAAGTTGAACGACTGAAAAGTGTAGTTCATCAATGTGGACATCTCGCCGAAGCGTCCGCCGAGGAGTTCCTGCACGGCGGCGGCGGAATTCGGTGACGGGTTATTTGGTACGGGCAGTTCGACGGGTAATTTGTCAATGCGTGAAATCATTTGCTAATCCCTTTCTCATTTGTTGTGAAAGAACGGTCGCACGAAAATCTAAGCGCACGAATGCGACGACTCCTCTGTGGGTTGATAATGGGCGAGAAGCATACCACTAGTATGTGGGTTGTGTTGCAATTCTAATCGCAGATGTTAGGGCTAGGTCAGCGGGAGAGTCATGCTTTGGGTTATATCAGGAACACAACGCAGTGTTCATTATTTGTAAATCGCTCCGTCCGCAGGCACCTTTCGCACCGGAGCACGAGAAATAGGACAGAATTTAGCAATCTTAATAAATTGAACGGGTGTAATATTCGACGCCTATTCGGGCGTCTAGGACGGCGCAATTGCGTGTTTATCATCATTCATCATTCGCCGCATCCGGCGCGGCTGACTTCCGGCGTTAGGCTCTAGCAACTGAACTTGTAAGTTGATAAAGTTTGAGATTATGCGTTAGGTGTTTCTTCTTTTGGAGGTGAGTATGCGGATCATTTTGATGATTCTGATGATTGTGTTCCAAATCACACTTGCGTTTGGGCAAGAGAGTCAAACGAGTAAATCAAGTCAAAACAGCCAGCCATCTCCAGTTACAGAGCGTCGAATTCCCGAACTTCCTCGACCACAGCGTAAGCAACCGAAAATAACCTTACAACAAGCGTTGAAAATTGCTGAAAGTTATATTAAGAAAGAAAAGATTGACATCTCATCTTATTACCTCTTTGAAGCAAAATGGACACTTTATGGAACGGATGTAAAAGAACCCCGTTGGTATTTTTGGTGGGTTAATGTTGATGGGGCATTAGGCAATTATGTTCAGATTACAGTTTCAATGGATGGAAAGGTGCAATTGCTTGGTTCCATGTAGAACACATCTAACAAGTCATCGGAGCGCGATGCTTCGATAGCGTGGCTTTCATGGTGCTTCCGTATGAATATGCTTGTGTGCCTGCGCTCGGCGCGGCTCAATTCCGGCGGTAGTTCTCTACCTGTGTTGTACTTTCACTGTACCGAGTATGACGAGCAAAGCGCGTGTGAGTCCGGTGTCGCGCCCCGTGGGATCATACCATTCGTCGAGCGTGTGCGAATTGTCCGACGCGCCTCCCGCGCCGATGGTGACGGCCGGGATGCCAAGCGAGATAGGGATATTGGAATCGGTGGAGGAGCAATCAAGGCGCGGGCGAGAGCCGACGGCGCGCGTGGATTCTTCAACGAGTTTGACGAGCGCGGAATCCCCCGGCGTTTCGCCGCTCGGACGATCTCCGATCAATTTCGTGTCGAGTTGAAGCGCGCTCGTCCCGGCGCGGCGCAATCTGTTTTCGTCGTCAATCGCTTCTTTGATCGCGCGCCGGAAGTAAGCGTCGAGGCGGCGTAACTCTTCAGGTGACTCGCTGCGTAAGTCAACATCCATCGAGGCTTCGCTCGCAATCACGTTGACGCTCGCGCCGCCTTCGATGCGCCCAACGTTGAAGGTCGTGCGCGGCGCGGAAGGAGCAGGGTAAACGGCGAGGCGCGCGATGGCGCGACCCAAAGCGTGAACCGGATTTGCTTCGCCGAAATCTCCCCACGAATGCCCGCCCGCGCCCGTTATCCGCACGCGATAGCGGCGCGACCCAAGCGCGCGGTGTGTGATGCGTTCAAGTCCGGGGCCGTCAAGGCTAATAAAGGCGTCAACCTGATTCTCCCATTCGCCCCCCGTTAAAAGATAGCGCGCGCCGCGCAAATTTCCTTCGCCCTCTTCGCCGACCGTTCCGACAAAGAGAATCGAGCCTTCGGTTTCGATGTCGCATTCGTTCATCGCTTCGACGAGGGCGACGAGGGCGACGAGGCCGCAGCCGTCGTCGGCGATGCCGGGCGCAAAGAGTTTTCCCGCTTCGCGCCGGACGGTAAAATCCGTGCCTTCGGGGAAAACCGTGTCGAGATGCGCGCTGACAATAAGGAGCGGTCGCTCCGCGCGCCCGCGCCGCAAAGCGATGCAGTTGCCTTCCCCGTCAATGTGAGCGTCCGCGATGTCGAGAGCGCGAAACTTGTCGCGCAAAGTTTCGGCGCGCGCCGCTTCGCCGAAGGGCGTGGAGGGCACCGAGCAAATCGCAATGTGTTGTTCGGTGATTTGAGCTTCAGCCTGTGTGAAGAATTTGCACGCGCGGCGCACGCGGGGCGAAGCGAGAAGACGCTGTATCGTCGTTTTCGGTTCTATGTCAGAACCGGAAGAAACGGTTGGACTAGCCATAATAAAAAGTAGGAAGTAGGAACGCGGAAGGATGAAGAAGAGAGAGACAGAAGTCAGGAGACGGAATCAAAGCAAGTTTGTCTTCACATTCTGACTTCTGTCTTCTGACTCCTGACTTCCTTCCCTTCGTCCTTTGCTTCACACCAATTCCATCACTTCGTTTTCGGTGAGCACCGCCGAAGATTTTTTAGCTTTTTCGTAAACGCGCGTCACGCGATCTTCGGTCGCTTCCAAACCGCGCGACTCCAACCAGTAGACGACGTTTGATTTGCCACTCATCGGGCCGATCTCAATCACTTGTCGCAAACCGAATAATCCGGCGGGCACGCCCGAATAGACGAGATCGGCAAGCTCAGTGTCGCCTTTGCGGTAAGATTTAATCACGGCCGCGGCGTGAACCCCGGTCGCCGTGCGGAAAGCGTCGCGGCCGAATACAGGATAGTTAAACGGAATCGTCCAGTTGCACCCGGAAGCCGCCACCTCGCAGTATTCGCGCAGGCGCGAGAGGTCGTTATCAATCCAACCCATGAGTTTAAGATTAACTAGAAGGCCGTCCATCGGCGTGTTGCCGACGCGCTCGCCGATGCCGAGCGCCGAGCCGTGAACTTGATTCGCGCCTGCCTCAATCGCGGCGATGGAATTGATAATGCCTAAGCCCCGATCCTGATGACCGTGCCAATCGAGTCGCACGCCGCCGCCCTCGTCTTCAATAATACTTTTAACAAACGAGACGACCGACCGCGCGCCGTCCGGCGTTGAATGCCCGACGGTATCGCAGACGCACACGGCTTTCGCCCCAGCGCGGATCGCCGTTGTGTAGAGTTGGCGGATCGTTTCCGGGTTGGCGCGCGTCGTGTCTTCCGTCACGTACATCACGGGCAAGTTGTTGCTGACGGCGAACGTCACGGCGTCTTCCGTGAGATGCAAGAGTTTGTCTATCGTCCAATCTTCGGCGTAGAAGCGCACCGGAGACGATCCGATAAAAGTGCAGGCTTCGACGGGGATTCCGGCGCGCTGCGAGATGTCTATGATCGGTTGAATGTCGTTGCGGTGCGTGCGCGCGGCGCAATTCGCTCGAATGTTAAGATTTTTATCTGCGATCTCTTTCGCTAGACGCTCGACTCCGGCGGCGTGTGTGCCGCCCGCGCCCGGAAGGCCAATGTCCGCCGTGTCAATGCCGAGATCGTTCATCAGATGCAGCAGCTCAAGTTTCTTTTCAATCGTCGGCTCGCACACGGAAGGCGACTGCAGACCGTCGCGCAAGGTTTCGTCGTCGAAACTAATCTTCCTATCGGGTCGCTTGATCGTCGGCTCAATCTTGTTCCAATCGTAAACGAGTTCGTTGTTCGACACCGGCATTTCACCTCTTAAAAGTTTGTTGAAAGTTAAGCGGCTGGAATTGTTTTTTAGAAATTGATTACACCTTGCGCGCGAGCGAAATGTCAAGCAATCAACTTTGCGCTTTCCGTGTTTAACTTGGGGCCCATCTTTGACTCGACTTACGATCCTCTGTTATAGCCTTGCGGCGCGAAAGCCGACGGGCTTATATTTTCCGACAAGGAACGGCTAACGATGGAAGATTTAACCGCTCAAGGTAACGACGAACACTTGAGCCGCCTGCGCGCGCCGGCGCCGCACGCCGGATGGATCGAGGTGATCGCCGGTTCGATGTTCTCCGGTAAATCGGAAGAGCTAATTCGCCGTTTGCGGCGCGCCAAGATCGCGCGCCAGAGGGTGCAGGTCTTCAAGCCGCACATTGACGTGCGCTTCTCGTCCGATCAAATCGTTTCGCATTCGGAGATGCGGCATGACTCGAAGGCAATCGAAACTGCCGCCGACATTCTCGCGGCGGTCGCGCCCAATACGGAAGTCGTCGGCATTGACGAGGGGCAGTTCTTCGACGCCGATCTCGTCCGCGTCGCCAATGAGCTTGCGCGGCGCGGCGTGCGCGTGATCATCGCCGGACTCGATCAAGATTACACGGGCGCGCCCTTTGAACCGATGCCGCAGCTTCTGGCTGTCGCCGAGTACATCACGAAGACGCACGCCATTTGCGTGCGCTGCGGTCAGCCCGCCAATTATTCGCAGCGCATCGTCGAGCGGGCGGAGCGTGTCGCGGTGGGCGCGGCCGATATGTACGAAGCGCGTTGCCGTCGCTGCTTCGTGCCGCACGCTGACGCGCCGACTTCACACATCACGGAAGCGGCGGATTAACAATTGTCCCGTTTGACTCTAAAATTATTTGCATCGAATTTTTTCGCTAAGAGCGTCTCCGCGTGTTATGCTCCACACGCTCATAAACCCCCTTTCGCTTCACCATTCGCGCGTTTTTGCGATTAATTTTAGGAGGAACATTCTCGATGCGCTTTCCGGCAATCTCAGGACGTAATTTCATCACGATTCTATTCGCCCTCGCGCTCGGCGCGGCGGCCTGCCAACAACCCGCGACGAATACGAATACGAACACGGCGAACGCCAACGCGGGCAACACCAACGCTTTGACGACAGCCCCTGTCAACACCAACGAAAGCGCCACCGTTAACGTCGCGCCCGGCGTAGATGCGCGCGAACCCGAACGCTATCGCGCGCAACTCGTTTTCGCCGCGCAGACTTCGGGCGGCGAGCGCGCGCAGGCGATACCGGAACTCATAGTTGACGTGGCGCGCGCCGGGGCAGATCGCCGCTTCGCCTTCCGCACGCCGCAGGGCGAAGAAGTCGTTTACCTCGACCGCGCCGACAAGCGCCTCATTATCATCCCGCGCCGTAACCAGTATGCGGAACTCACGCGCGAGTCAACAGGCTTCGACGTGCCACGCTCGATGACGCCGGGACAGATCGTTCAGTATTTACAGAACCAGCGCGGCTACGAGCGCGTCGGCGAAGAGCAGTTCAATGGGCGCACGGTGGTGAAGTATCGCTACGCGGGCGCGTCCAACACGAACACGCAGGCCGGGCAGGTGCGCAACGAGACTTACGTCTTTATTGACAAAGAGACGGGGCTGCCCCTGCGCTCCGAGATCAACCTCGAAGCTTCGGGCAACATGCAAGGGGCGAGCGCTCTGCGCGCCGTCGCCGAGATGCGCAACCTGCAAACAAATGTCGAAGATTCGTTCTTCGTCGAGCCGACGAATATGAAGAAAGTCGAGCCGGAACAGGTGAAGCAGCAGGTGGACGCGGTGGTGCAAGTAGCGACCGCGATCATCGGCAACATCTTCAAAAACATGCAACAAGGGCAAGGCGGCGGCGCGCCGAACACGCAAAGTTCGCCGTCCGCCACGATGTCGCCCGCCGCGTCGCCGACGCGACAACCGTAAACGGAGTTAGCGAAGATGAAATATGCTCTTGCCTTACTCGGCGGAATCCTGATCGGCGCGCTCGCCATCTATTTTCTTTTCGTCGGCGCGCCGCGCATGACCAAGTTGCCGGGCACGCCGCTCACCGCTCCCGAAGCGGGCGGCGACCCGCCCGGCACGGCCGTGCTCACTTTAGATGAACAGTTTTTCGGCACCTTGCTCGATAGCATCTTCCGCGACATGGGACAACCCACGTTCCGCCTTGCACAGATGCGTGACGGCGAAGAAGAAACGAACGATAATGTTCGCTTCATTCCCGTTCAGCAACAACAGCAGGGCGGCTGCGTAAATCAGGTTGTGCTTGCGCGCGAAGGAGGCGGCGTGCAGACGAGCGTGCGCCTCGCGGACGGTAAGATTCTCGCGCCGCTCGCCTTCAGCGGCAGCTACGGCGCGTTCGGTCAATGCCTTAATTTCCGCGGCTCGGCGCAGGCTAACGTCGCGCTCAGTTTTAAGCAAGACGAGCAGACGCTGTTCGGGCAGATCAACGTCGAAGGCGTAAACCTCGAAGGCTATTCGCCGCTCCTCTCCGGCGTCGTCACGCAGTTCGTGCAAAACGCCATTAACCAGCGCGTCAACCCGCTCGTGATCATGCGCGGGCAACAACTCGCGCTCGCCATACCGATTCAAGCGACCGGCGGGACGCTTCGCGCGCAAGCCAAAGACATTCGCTACGAAGCGAAAGACGGCGTGCTGCGCCTGCACGTGATCTACGATTTCAACGCCGCAGGCGGCGGGCAAGCCCCACCCAACGCTTCGCCTGCCGGAGCGCCGACCGCCGCGCCGCCGCAAAGTTGATCTGTTTTAAGTTTGAAGGTCAAAGAAAATGATAAACGGTTTCGGCTCCAACAAACTCGCGCTGCTTGCGTTGATATTGCTCGCCCTCGGCATCGCTTCTTGCGGCGGGGATGATGCGAACAATAATCAATCCCTGACAACAACGACGGCGGCGGGCGCAACCACCGCGCCGCCTGCCGCCGAAGTGAGCGGACGCAACAACGCTCTCGTCCGCGCCATCCACGCGATTCCAAACGCGGCGACCGTTGACATCTTCGATAACGAAACAAAAATCTTCAACGCGCTTCGCTACCGAAGCACAGACGGCTACGTTGAAGTTGCGGCGAAGCGCCACATTTTCAGCGTGCGCCCGGCCGGACTCGCCACCAACACGCCGCTCGCCCAAGACAGCATCGGACTCTCTGCCGGAAAGCACTACACGATTCTCGTCACGCCCGGTCAAAGCCCCGTCCCGGCGGCGATCAAGATC
>JACCYN010000176.1 GCA_013696465.1 Pyrinomonadaceae bacterium | reverse complement strand
AACCGTAGGCGGCGAGATTCGGCAAACTTAGGTTGTAATTTTCCGCGATGTGACCGAGCGTATCGCTCCCCGCGTCGCCCCACTCTGCGGCGTCCGGCATCGCGCCGATCCCGACGCTATCGAGCACAAGCAGACAGACGCGCTCAAAACTAAATTCGCCCGACATGAAAAAGTTTTTCCTTCTTATCAAACGCACTCAAACGCTTCGCGCGTATCTGGTTCGTTCAATGCAAACTCAGCGCGTGTAGCCTTCTCTGGCACGCACTAACGCGCCCGCGATGCCTTTGACTTCGACGCGAATTTTGCGAAAGCGTCCCTGCCGTTCTTTGTTCGTCGGATAGTAACTCAGACTGTACTGCGTGCCGATCTCGGCGGCGACTTGGGCGAAGGCGCGCCGCGCGTCAACGAGGTCAACGGTCGGAAAAGTTTTGCCGCCGGATTCTTTTGCCAATTCGCTCATCTCGCGGCGGGCGAGATTGTAGAGGTCGCGGCTGATCTGCATTCGTTGGAATTCTCCGAGGCGGCAGAAGTTAAGATATTCGGAAGCGTCGGCGCGCGGCACGAAGATGCGCCGGTAGCGTTGGAGTTGCGTGCGCGACAGACGCAACGTGCCGTCGTCCGCGCAATCTTTCAGCAAACGCTCCTCAACGAAATCCTCCGTGTTGATCTGCACGAAGTAGCAGATCAGTCCGCGATTCAGAAGCGCGGCGCGCGCCTCTCGATAATCTTCGTCGCTCGACGAATCAACACCGTCAGTTAAGGCGACGAGGGCGCGACGGCCGCGCACCTCTTCGCGTGGCAGATCGCGGAAGATGCGATTTGCCACTCGCTCCAGAGCATCGTAGTACGGCGTGCCGCTACTCGCTCCAACCAAATCAACGGCGCGGTGCAGCTTTTCGCGGTCGCTCGTTAAATCAATCTTCACGTCTACGGCCGCCAAGCGGTCGCCCGCGTCTTCCGCAGTGTTGAAGGCGAGGATGGCCACACGGTCGCCCGCGCGCAAAGCATTTATGAAGACGTGCGCGGCGCGGCGGATAAGATTCACTTCGGCACGCGTCGAGCCGGAAGTATCTAAAAGAAGCGCCACCTCGAAAGGAGTTTCGGTGGCGGAGAAGCTGGCAATTGTTTGCGAACGATTGTCTTCGTAGAGCCGGAAATCCTCGGCGCGCAATGCCGCCACCCGTCCGCCCCGCGTGTTGGTGACAACGACCGGCACGGTGACAAGATCGGTTTCAACTCTCACCACTTCATCCTCATCATCCGGTGCGGACGAATCGGCGTTTGGGGATGGTGGTGCTGGTGGTGGCGGTGTCGGCGCAGCAGGCGAAGTTACAGGAGGCGCACCGACGCGGCGCGGGCGTTCGGTGCGCTCCGTCTGTTGAGCTTGCAGAGCAACAGTCCAGACGAAGAACAAAGTGAGAATGCCGAAAAGCAGAATCGCGCTTCTGACAGAAGTTTGCCACCGCGCGATTGTGGAACTTAGGAGTTGAGTATTACACTTGAAAATCATGGCCGGTTAAATATAACTATTTTTTTCTCGTTACTCAAAAGAAGGGAAACTCACTTTAATGTCTGTCATCGGAAAGCTCGATAAACAAGTTGAAGAGATCATCATCAACCCGCTCTCAGGGCGCGCGCCGAACAATGAAGAATCTGATGCAGACGCCGGAGAAAACGTCGCTTCGGGGAAGAGGAAACACACGCAAGAAAAGCAGCCCCGCGCTCCCGCCCGCGAGGATAAGAAGCAGGAGTTGCCCGTCTGGTTGTTGTAAATCTTGCGCGCCCGCGCTTGACACCGCCACGACTCTGCACTTAGGATACCGCTTCCGGGTCGCTCGACAGGGTTCTCATTTGAAGATTCGGTAACGCCGGATTCGGGAAATTGTCTTCCGGCTCTTCGTTACCGAAGTGCCGACCGAAGGCACGTATGTCAATGGTAGACGGCTTCCCTTACAAGGAAGAGGTTGGGGGTTCGAGTCCCTCCGTGCCTACCACATAAAATTCGAGCAAATCTCGAACGCGAGTTTTTGAAAATTTTGGAGTCGTAGTTCAGTTGGTTAGAACGCCGGCCTGTCACGTCGGAGGTCGCGGGTTCGAGTCCCGTCGGCTCCGTTTTTAACAATGCAAGCGCCTGTATCTTTTTTAGATGCAGGCGCTTCCTTTTTGCGCGAATTTGAGCCGTTCTGGATGTCGCTAAAAGTCTTCCTCATGCGCTTGTATCGCCCGGCTAAAGCGTTACTCACTTGAATCATCAATACTGCGAATTGCTGGAACTCAGCCAGCACTTTCACGCCCCAGCTCCCGCCGGATGATCGCTCGCCCATTTCCCTGCCGCCCGATCAAAGTATCTACAGTAGAAATCACTACTTCGCGCTTTTTATTCGCGCGAGAGAAGCGACAGGGTTGAACCTTCGCGGGAATAAATTCTCTCCGCTTACTGATATATGAGCGCCGGATGCGGTTTTTCGGCAGCCCGCCTGACTGGGACGCGATGTCGGGCGGAAAATGGATGGGTGTTTTGTGCGACGCCTTCGGCATTCGGCAACAGGCGACGCCAGCGGCTTTTCGTTTGACGACGCACACACGCGCCGCCGTCTAAGGTTGGGTCACAAACAAGAAAGGTAAGGAAAAGAATGTTTCGTTCAAGAAGTAAGAGGTTTGCGTTTGCCGCACTCGCTTTATCGGCGGCACTCATAATTCAGTTCACTCCCGCGCCGCCGGTGGGCGCTTCAGATCACATAGACTCGCCTTCGATCACGCAGGATCGCGGCTCCGACCTCGCCGACACCTTTGCGTTTCTTGATCCGAACGACAACTCGAAAATCGTTTTGATCATGAGCACGCAAGCCTTCGTCGTTTCGGGAGAGCACTTTGGGATGGCGATCTTCGACCACAACATTCGCTACCGCTTCGAGATCGAAAACACCGGCGACGCGAAGCCTGATACGTTCGTTGATGTGATCTACTCGAAGGGTCTCGGTCGCACCATGAATCAGACCGCGACCATCGAGTTGCCCGACGACAAGAAGTTCAACGCGCCGACGACTCCTTCAGACCAAGAATACAAAGCCCCGGAGTTCATCATCACGAACGACCGTGAAACGGGAGCCTCTTTCTACGCGGGCGTCGCCGACGATCCCTTCTTCTTAGATGACACGGGCGCGAACCGCTTCGTCCTATCGTCAATCAAGAATCCGGGTCGCCCTAACAAGTCGCTCTTAAGCGAGCGCGGCGGGCGCGACACTTACGCGGGCTTCAACACGTTGATTACCGCCGTCAGCGTTCCGGCGGACATGCTGCGCGGCAAAGCCGGGAACGTGATCGGCATCAACTCCGTCACACAACGCCGCGAGACTCAACGTATCCGAGACAACGGCGTGGTGGAAGGCAGCGGCGACTGGGTCACGATTGACCGCGACGGCGGACCGCTTGTCAACAACGGACTCATCCCGCCGCCGCGCAAGGACGAGTACAACGCCGCTTCGACCGAAGACGATGCGAAGGGCAAGTTCCAAGCCGACCTCGTGAAATCCTTGAAAGGGCTTGGAACCGACGACACGCACATTGCGATGCTGGCGAAAGCAGCAGTCGAAAAGGGCGACATCCTGCGCCTTGACCTCACGGTTCCGAATCGTGGTTCCGGCGGCGGTAACAACCGCGATGGCGGCTTCGGCAAAATGGGCGGGCGTCGCCTGCAAGACGATGTGGTTGATATGGTTTTTACCATCATCAACAACGGCAGACCGCTTGGCGATAAGGTCAACGGCAACGAACTCGCGTTTCTCAACGCATTTCCGTTCGTCGCCAAACCGCATCAACCGTTCCCGCCGGGCAGCGGTGCGGACGACCGCACACGGCAGTAACCTTCAAAATTTTGTCTGTGTTGGGATATAGAATTTTCCAACACGGACATTACCTAATAAGGAACGAGGTGAATCGGTGAATGCGCTTTCGGAATCTTTCATCTGTTCCCTCGTTCCTTATCTTTTATGATTACGCAAAAA
>JACCYN010000110.1 GCA_013696465.1 Pyrinomonadaceae bacterium | reverse complement strand
CGAAGGGCAACAAAGGCATCACGACGTTCATTTTTGAAAAGGGCATGAAAGGTTTCGCGCCCGCGAAGAAAGAGAACAAGCTTGGACTTCGCGCTTCGGAGACGGCGAGCGTGGTGTTTGAAGATTGCTATGTGTCAGATGAAAACCGTCTCGGCGAGGAAGGTGAAGGCTTCCTTCAGGCAATGCAGGTCTTAGACGGCGGGCGCATCTCGATTGCGGCGTTGGCTGTCGGCATCGCGCAGGGCGCGTATGAATCGGCGTTGCGTTACTCGAAGGAGCGCGTGCAATTCGGAAAACCCATTTCCGAGTTTCAAGCGATCCAATTCAAACTCGCAGATATGGCGACGCAGATCGAAGCGGCGCGGTTGTTGATGTACCGCGCGGCGAGCCTGAAAGATCAGGGAAAGCGTGTGACGAAAGAATCGGCGATGGCGAAGTTGTACGCCTCGGAGATGAGCGTCAAAGTTTGCGAAGAAGCGATTCAGATTCACGGCGGCTACGGCTACACGAAAGATTACCCGCCGGAAAAGTTTTGGCGCGACTCGAAGCTTTGCACCATCGGCGAAGGCACGTCCGAAATTCAACGCATGGTGATCGCCCGCCAGATACTCAAGATCGTGCCGGATAATTATTCAAAAATCAGCGACAAGTGATGAGTGATGGGTGATGAGTAAGAACAAGTTTTCAACGCATCACTCATGACTCACTACTCATCACTTTTTAACCATGAGCACCGCAACGAGTTCTACATCAACATTGCTTGAGCGCATTTTTGAGGGCGAAGTGCGCGCCGTTGCACGCGCGATCTCCATTGTCGAAGATAACGTGGAGACTGCGGCCGAGTTGATGCGCGGTATCTTTCCGCGCACGGGAAAGGGGTTGGTTGTAGGCATTACGGGTTCGCCGGGAGTAGGAAAATCTTCGCTCGTTGATCGCCTCGCCGGGCTTTACCGCGAACGCCAAGAACGGGTCGGGATCGTCGCGGTTGATCCTTCAAGTCCTTTCTCAGGCGGCGCGATTTTAGGCGACCGCATCCGTATGCAAGCGCTCGGACTTGATCCGGGTGTGTTCATTCGTTCGATGGCAACGCGCGGGCAACTCGGCGGACTCGCGCGCGCAACGGTTGATGCCGTTGCGGTGCTTGACGCCGCAGGCTACGGGAAGATCGTCGTCGAAACGGTCGGCGTCGGGCAAGACGAGGTGGAGATCGTAAAGGCGGCCGATGTCACGGTCGTCGTACTCGTGCCGGGTATGGGCGACGACGTGCAGGCGATCAAAGCGGGCATCATGGAGATCGGCGACGTGTTTGTGATCAACAAAGCGGATCGTGACGGTGTGTTGCGCACGGAAAAAGAATTGGAAGCGTTGCTGTCGTTGGCGCATCGGGCGGATGGATGGATTCCGCCGATAGTTAAAACGGTGGCGACGGAGAATCGCGGACTCCAAGAGTTGGCTGACGCGATTGAGAGTTATTACGAATTCCAAAAGGGAGCGACCGAAGGACTTGAGCGCCGCACTTCGGTTGCGCGCTGGCGCATTCTCGAACTTCTCCGCGAGCGTTTGCTGGCGCGCGCGCTGAAGTCAGAAACAGCCACGCTTCAAGTAGACAAATTGGCGGCGCAGGTCGCCGCTAAAGAACGCGATCCGTATTCTGCTGTTGAAGAGTTGATGAATCTGCCGCGCGGCGAAGGAAGTTGAATTCAAATTTCGTATTTGAAGTTTTGAATTTCGGTTAACGGTGAAGATGAAGCTTGAGCACATCGGCATTGCGACAAAAGGAATCGAAGACGCGCTTTCGTTTTGGCGTGACGCGCTCGGATTGGAAGTCGCCGCGACGGAAGAGGTGACGGAGCAGGGCGTGCGCGTGGCGATGCTGCCAATCGGCGATACGTGCGTCGAGCTTTTAGAAGCGACGAATGATGATTCGCCGATTGCGAAGTTTATCGAGAAGCGCGGCGCAGGCGTTCATCACCTCGCCGTGCGCGTGCCGGACATCCGGGCGGCGCTGGAGCGTTTACGGGAGCGGGGCGTGCGCCTCATTGATCATGCGCCGCGCGCGGGCGCAGACAATTGCCTTGTCGCATTCATTCATCCGTCGGCGGCAAACGGCGTGCTCGTCGAATTGGTCGAGCATACGGAAGGAACAGGAAAGGACACATAAGTAATTTTGACTTCAAAACTTAGAGCTTTAATCGCAATTATCATCGGCGTCGTGGTGCTTGCCGGGGCTAGCTTCTGGCAGGCACGCTACGGCGGCGCTCACGCTGAACCCATCCGCCTGACGGCCGAAGACATGGGGCTGATTATCAACAGCCTGCCGCCGCAGTCGCGCGCGCGGCTAGCGACGAGCGAGGAGGCGCGCAAGAGCGCGGCGAAAGAGTTACAACAGTTTCTCTCTATCGCCGAAGAAGCGAAAGCGCGTGGCATCGCCGACCGTCCCGAAATAAGAAACCAGCTTGAACTTGGGCGCAAACTTGTTCTCGCGCAGAACTACGCCGAAAAAAATCAGTTAACTAAGATTGAGCAACTCGGGGACGAGAAGGAAGTCAGTGATTACCTCGCTGATCGCGTCCACCAAGTTGAATTTGAGAGTTATCTGAAGAATTTAGACGCGCAAGGGTTGCCGCGCGTCGAGGGCGAAGAGTTGGAAGAGGAGAAGCGGCAATGGGCGCAGATTATGATCGGCGCGCGCAAAGCTGAAGAAGAAGGGCTCGGCAAAGATCGTAAAACGCAATTGCAGATTATGTTACAGCAAGCCAGACTGCTCAACTCCGAGTATTCCAAAGAGATGAGCGAGCGCGTGAAGGCAACGGACGAAGAGGTTGATCGCTACATCGCCGAACACGCGGAATTGGCGCAGGTGCGTCAACGCGCCGAAGAGGTTTTGAAACGCTCGCGGGCGGGCGAAGATTTTGCGGCACTGGCGAAAGAGTTTTCCGACGATCCGGGCAGCAAAGAGACGGGCGGCGATCTCGGTTGGTTCGGCAAGAGCGAACCCTTTGATGAGAAATTCAAACGCGCCGCGCTCGCCCTCAAAGCCGGAGAAACCAGCGGCATCGTCGAGACGGATTTCGGCTATCACATCATTCGCGTTGACGAACGCCGCGCGCAAGCCCCCGAAGGCGGCGGCAAGCCTGAAGAGCAAGTTCATGCGCGCCATATCCTAATCGCCTCAACCGCTCCGTCCACCAATCCCCTCATGCCGCCGCGTCCGCAATCTCCGCGCGCGATAGCCCGTGCTGCCGTCGAGAAGGAGAAGGGCGAGAAGTTGTTAAAGGGAATTACGGAACGCTCGAAAGTTGAAGTGGCGGAAAACTTCCAAGTCGCCATGCCGCCCCCGTCGCAAGGAGGAGGCTACCCCGGCCCTGCGGGTGGCGAAGGAGAGTTAGAATCACCTCCTCCTGCTGCTGCGCCTCCAGCAGGTGGGAACAGATCAAACTCTGACAGACAACAAACCGCACCGCGCGAAACGCGACCGCAGCGTTGAGATGGACGCAAGTTCGGTGAATTGAGCGTGGAGTAAACGCGCGGAGATTTTCGATGCTGTTCGGTGATTTCCGAATTGAGATCGTCCCTGATGCGGAGTTTGGTTTGGACGGCGGCGCGATGTTCGGCATCGTGCCGCGCGTTTTGTGGTCGCGCGTTTCGCCGCCGGATGAAGCGAACCGCATTCGCATGAATATGAATTGCCTTTTCGTCGAACGCGGCGACGAACGCATCCTCGTCGAGACCGGCATCGGCGATAAATGGTCGGAGAAGCTCAAGTCAATATACGGAATCAAGCGCCAGAGAAGCCTGCGCGAGTCGGTGCAGAAGATCACGGGCTACCGCCCTGAAGAGATCACAATCGTCATCAACACGCATCTGCATTTCGATCACGCGGGCGGCAATACAACGCTCGACCAGCAAGGACAAATAGCCCCGACTTTCCCGAACGCGCGCTACTTTGTGTCCGCCGCCGAATACGAGCACGCTGAAAATCCGCTCGAACGCGATCAGGTGAGCTACATGCCGGAGCATTGGCAAGCGTTGAAGGCGAATGGACAGTTGGAATTTAAGCCGATGAACTACGAAGCCGCGCAGGGCTTAAGGATGGAAACCGTGCCGGGGCACAACCGAACGATGCAGTGCGTGCGGGTTGAAAGCGGCGGGGGGACGCTTTATGGTTTCGCCGACATCGTGCCAACCCGCGCTCATGTTCCGTTCGCGTGGATCATGGGTTACGATCTTTATCCGGTGGAAACGCTTGAGGCGAAAAAGCTTCTGCTCCCACAAGCCGCGCGTGAGAATTGGACGTGCTTGTTCTACCACGATCCGGACGTGCCGCTCTGTCGCCTCGTCGAAGAAGATGGCAAACTGCGTGCTATAGAACACAGTCCAGAATAAAGACGATCTTATGATCACACACTTGATTGCATTCAAGCCCGAACATAAAACTCGAAAGTTAAATTCGTTATGACCACAGCAAGGATCGGCATTATCGGCGGCAGCGGCCTTTACCAGATGCCGGAGTTGAAAGACGTTGAAGAAGTGAGATTGGAGACGCCGTTTGGCTCTCCGTCTGATGCCTTCATCGTCGGCACGCTTGAAGGAGTGCGCGTCGCGTTTCTGCCGCGTCACGGGCGCGGGCATCGCCTCAGCCCGACCGAGTTGCCGTTTCGCGCGAACATCTACGGCATGAAGTTGCTCGGCGTCGAGCGCATTCTGTCAGCTTCGGCCGTCGGCTCTCTGCAAGAGCAGTATGCGCCGCTCGACATGGTAATTCCCGATCAATTCTTTGACCGCACGCGCGCACGCGCACATGAATCCACGTTCTTCGGCGACGGCATCGTGGCGCACGTCACTTTCGCCAATCCCGTGTGCGATGAAGTGGGAGATATATTGGAGGCGGCGTGTAAGGAAGCCACAGAAGTTAAAGTTCATCGCGGCGGAACGTATTTGTGCATGGAAGGCCCCGCCTTTTCGACGAAAGCCGAGTCGGAGGTTTACCGCAAGTGGGGCATGGACGTGATCGGGATGACGAACTTGCAGGAAGCGAAACTCGCGCGCGAAGCGGAGATTTGCTACGCGACGCTCGCGCTCGTCACCGATTATGATTGCTGGCACGAAGCGCACGATGCTGTGTCGGTCGAAACCGTGATCGAGTATTTGAACAAGAATGTGCGCAACGCGCAGAAGATCATGCTCGAAACTGTGCGAAGGCTGGCAGGCAAGGAGCGCAATTGTAAGTGCGGGCAAGCTTTGCGGCACGCGATCATGACGAATCAAAATTTATGGCCGGAGGCGACAACGAACAAGCTCGATGCGATCATCAAAAAATATCGCACGGGGGCGAACGAGTAGTGACCAATTTCGTCTTTCGCTGGTTCGTGTGAAATGAAATCTAAGTTGAAGGTGTGATTATGAGAAAAAGATTCACGTTGATGTGTGTGCTCGCCATCGTTTTTATCTTTTCCGCCCCAAATGTTAGAGCGCAGGGCGTGAGTCGCGGCCCCGATCCTTCTACCGTGCGCAATCTTGAAGAAGAAAAATTGTCTATGCACGATCTTATAGTTGCGCGCCACTACTTCAAACAGAAGAAAGCTTATCGCGCCGCGCTTGATCGCTGCCTCGATATTTTCACGCGCACGCCGAACTTCTCGCGCATGGACGAAACGCTTTATCTCGCCGCAATGAGCAACTTGCTGCTCTCTGAGAAAAAGGGCAAGCAGACGCCCAGCGTGCCCGTCGAGAAACTGCGCGAGGAAGCGCGCACTTACTTCGCGCGGATCGTCAAGGAATACCCCGACAGCTCTTTCCGCAGTCGTGCCGAAGATGAGTTGCGCAATCTTGGCGGCGCGACGGCGCAAAGCGCGAAGTGAAGTTTCGCAAGCGCAAAGAATCTTCGTCTTAAAACTTCATCTACGTTCTACCCGGAAACAATTTCAGGAGATATCACCACAAGTGTCATTGCTCGTTGTCGGTTCGGTGGCGTTCGATGCGGTCGAGACGCCGTTCGGTAAACGCGAAAAGATGCTCGGCGGCTCGGCCACGCACTTTTCACTTTCGGCAAGCTTCTTCACGGATGTGCGCGTGGTCGGCGTCGTCGGAAGCGACTTCGGCGCGGAGGAGATCGCCGTGTTCAAACGCCATGAAGTGAATACGGACGATCTTGAGCGCGTTCCAGAAGGCAAAACCTTTTTCTGGCGCGGGCGTTACGACTACGATCTCAACACCGCCCACACGCTCGACACGCAACTCAACGTCTTCGCCGACTTCAAGCCGAAACTCTCCGCCGAATCTAAAAAATCGCCGTTTGTTTTCTTAGGCAACATCCAACCCGATTTGCAACGCGAAGTGCGCGAGCAAATGCAAGACGCTAAACTCGTCGCGCTCGACACGATGAATCTGTGGATCGACATCGCGCGCGAGTCGCTCGTTAAGACAATCGAAGGTGTTGACATCTTGATCATCAACGACGCCGAAGCGCGCCAACTCGCCGAAGAGCCGAACCTAATTCGCGCCGCGCGAAAAATCCTCGCATGGGGGCCGAAGGCGCTCGTCGTCAAACGCGGCGAATACGGCGCTGCGATGTTTGCAGGCGATTCCTACTTCGCTATCCCTGCTTACCCGCTCGAATCTGTGTTCGATCCGACGGGCGCGGGCGACACCTTCGCGGGCGGTTTCATGGGTTACCTCGCAGGATCAGGGGCGACGGACGAAGCGGCGATGCGCCGCGCGATGATCTTCGGCTCGGTGATGGCTTCCTTCAACGTCGAAGAGTTCGGCACGGAGCGCGTACAGCGTTTGACTTACGATGAGATCAATAACCGTTTCCGCAGCTTCAAGCAGATGACGCATTTTGAAGAAATTCCGTTTGAGCGCAACGCCCGCGTGAGACAATAGTATTTGCGCGTCTTCGCAATAGTGATGAGAAACTTGATACACTTTGCCCTTCTGTTGTGCCTTCTGGCTGTGTTAGCGCTCGTGCCGCTTTCTAAGTCATCAGCTACCACTCAGCGGACTTGCGGTAGGATTGAAGGGAGAGTGACCACTGAAGAGGGATGGGTAATACC
>JACCYN010000102.1 GCA_013696465.1 Pyrinomonadaceae bacterium | reverse complement strand
GATACCATCTGTGGTCGTTTGGGGCAGCAGTACCCGGAGACAAGTCGCGGGTGGTCGGCGCGGCTCACGGGATTGCAGGAACGGGCGACAAGAACCATTCGCACATCGCTGCTGTTGTTGCTCGGTGCGGTCGGTTTCGTGCTGTTGATTGCGTGCGCCAATGTCGCCAATTTGCTCCTCGCACGCGCGTCGGCGCGGCGCAAGGAGATCGCGCTCCGTACCGCGCTCGGAGCCGGTCGTCGTCGCATCATCCGCCAACTGCTGACGGAGAGTTTGTTGCTCGCGTGCTTGGGCGGCGCGTTCGGGTTAGTCCTCAGTCTTTTTTTGACTGATTTGTTGGTTGCCATCAGTCCGGCTGACGTTCCGCGCTTGGACGAAATCGGATTAGACGCGCGCGTACTCGGCTTCACGGTAGGCGTAGTTTTTCTCGTCGGTCTGCTGTTCGGTTTAGCTCCCGCGCTCCAAGCCTCGAAGACCGACCTTAATGATGCGCTGAAAGAAGGCGGTCGCAGTTCGACTGAAGGGCGCGGGCGCAATCGTGTGCGCGGTTTGTTAGTTATCTCGGAAATAGCCTTGTCGTTGCTGCTTCTCATCGGCGCGGGACTGTTGATTAAAAGTTTCGTGCTGCTGCGCGATGTCAATCCAGGCTTTGATGCGGCAAATGTCTTAACGATGCGTATCGGCTTGCCTGCGGCGAGGTACGCGGAGACAAAGCAGAAAGCAAACTTCTTTCGTGAGTTGACGGAGCGCGTCAATGCTCTGCCCGGCGTTGAAGCGGCGGGCGCGACGGTGAGCCTTCCGCTCGGCGGCAGCAACTTCTCCGTCGGTCGCTCGTTCGTCCGCGAGGGACGCGCGCTCGCCACCGAAAATTCCTTAGACTCGGACTATTTCGTACTCACGCCCGACTACTTCAGGACGATGCGGATTCCCGTCAAAACCGGACGCCTCTTCACGAATCAGGACACGGTCGAGACTCCGCCCGTAGTCGTCATCAACGAGACTCTCGCGCGCCGCGTCTTTCCCGGCGAAGACCCAATCGGCAAGCGGCTCACCGTATGGCGCGACGAGAAGTTTGCGCGCGAGATTATCGGCATCGTGGGCGACGTGAAATCGAGTCGGCTTGATGCGGAAACAAATTCGCAAATCTACGTGCCTTACGCGCAGGACGCGACGTGGGGCGGTCTCTCGCTCGCGGTACGAACTAAAGGTGAACCGGAGACGCTCGCGGCGGGAGTGCGCGACGCGGTGCGAGCGATTGACAAGAATCTTCCCGCCTATGACATCAAGACGATGGATACTGTGCTCTCTGCCTCCGTCGCCAACAATCGGCTCGTCGTGCTGCTCTTCGGTGTCTTCGCCATGTTCGCTTTATTACTCGCATCAATCGGAATCTACGGGGTGATTGCCTACTCGGTCGCGCAACGCACACACGAAATCGGCATCCGCATCGCACTTGGCGCGCAAACGAGCGACGTGCTCCGCCTCGTCGTCGGGCAAGGCATGAGGCTCGTCGTTGTGGGCGTCGGGCTGGGTTTAATCGGAGCGTTCGTCGTGACGCGCCTTCTCGTCAGCCTGCTCTACAGCGTGAGCGCGACTGACCCGCTAGTTTATGCGGGCGTCGCCGTACTGCTCACGATCATTGCGCTACTCGCGTGCTACATCCCGGCGCGCCGCGCGACGAAAGTCGATCCGATGGTCGCACTCAGATATGAATAGAAGGTGATGAACGCAGAGGCGAAAGTTAAAAATTATTTCTCGTTCCTCGTCGCGCTGCCTTCATCGTCTCTGCATTACTTAAGGTGAATATGATGACAACTTTGCTGCAAGACATTCGTTACGGGGCGCGAACGCTGCTCAAGAGCCCCGGCTTCACGGTCGTCGCGGTGCTCGCTTTAGCTTTGGGGATCGGCGCGAACACCGCGATCTTCAGCGTGGTCAACGCGGTGCTGCTCAAATCACTTCCGTTTGAGAATCCTGAACGCATCATGAGGTTCTACAACGCAAGGACGAACGAACCGTCTTCGATGTCGTTCCCGGACTTTCACGACTACGCGAACCGCGCGCAAACGCTCGAACACGTCGCCGCGTACTTAGTGACGGGATCGGTTTTAAGAGGTGGTGATGAGCCGGAGCGTCTGCGCGGCGCGGCCGTGTCGGCGCGTATGTTTCCTCTGCTGGGCGCGCACGCCGCGCTGGGACGAGTGTTCACTACCGAAGAAGACGTGGTTGACGGGCCCGAACTGATCGTCTTGAGTCATGAACTCTGGCAGCGACGCTTCGGCGGCGATCCGAAGATCATCGGTCAGCAGATTAACCTTAGCGGAAATTCGACGGTGATCGGCGTGATGCCGCCCGGCTTCAAGTTTCCGGTCGGGACGACCTACACGATGGAATACTGGGAGCCGCTCGCGCCTCAGCCGTCGGTTAAACAGTCGGTGACGCAGCGCGGCACCGTTTTCCTCAACGTCGTGGCGAGACTCAAGCCGGATGTTACGGTTCAGGGGGCAAACGCCGAGTTGGAAACAATCGCGAGCGCGCTCGCGGCGCAGTACCCTGACACGAATACGAACCGCAGCGTGCGGCTCGTCTCGATGCACGAGTCGCTCGTGAGCGGCATCAAGCCTGCGCTCTTAGTGCTGCTGGGCGCGGTCGGCTTCGTATTGCTGATCGCGTGCGCGAACGTGGCGAATCTATTGCTCGCCCGCGCGGCCGCGCGCGGAAGAGAGATCGCTGTCAGGACGGCGTTGGGCGCGGGGCGTGCGCGGATCGTGCGGCAGTTGCTGACGGAGAGTTTACTGCTCGCGTTCGTCGGCGGAATCGCGGGGTTGCTGCTCGCGGTGTGGGGCGTTGATCTGCTGATCGCGATGAGTCCGGCTGACATGCCGCTCTTGAAAAACGTCTCGCTCGACGCCAGAGTGCTCGGTTTTACACTCTTAGTTTCAACCCTGACGGGCATCCTGTTCGGCCTCGTGCCCGCCTTGCAAGCCACCAAGCTTGATTTGAATGAATCGCTCAAAGAGGGCGGACGCGCTTCAACGGAGGGTAAGCGGCGCAACCGCATCCGGGGCGCGCTCGTAGTCACGGAAGTCGCGTTGTCGCTCGTCCTTCTCGTCGGCGCGGGGCTGCTCATCAAAAGTTTTTACAGTTTGCTCACCACCGATCCCGGTTACGCAACCGACCGCGTGTTGACGATGACGCTTCCGCTTTCGAGCGGCAGATACCCAAAGCCCGAAGATCAGGCGCGCTTCTTCCAGCAACTCCTGCAACGCACGAGCGAGTTGTCCGGCGTCGAAGCCGCAGGCCTGACGACGCAGTTGCCGCTCGGCGGAAACGAAAGCATCTTCAGTTTCAACGTCGAAGGCCGCCCGCCGGCCGCGCCCGGCTCCACCCCGGTCGCCGGAGAACAGTTCGTCACCCCCGATTACTTCCGCGCGATGAACATCTCCTTGCGCAAAGGGCGCCTTTTCACAGAAGGAGACAAGATGGACTCTCTACCAATCGTGGTCATTAACGAAACCTTCGCGCGCCGCCAATTCCCGAACGAAGACCCGATTGGCAAGCGCATCATCCTCGACAGCGAAAGCGGCACATCACCGCCGCCAATTGAGATCGTCGGCGTCGTCAGCGACATCAGGCACCAAGACTTGAGCGCGGAAGCTTACGCCGACGCTTACTTTCCGTTCATGCAGAGTCCGAGCAGCAGGGCGGAGTTGGTTGTGCGCACGTCTGCCGCCAACCCGAACGACGTTACACCCGCCTTGCGCAATCTGA
>JACCYN010000046.1 GCA_013696465.1 Pyrinomonadaceae bacterium | reverse complement strand
CGCTTACAACACGGGCGTCGGCTGGCGGCAGATCATCGAGAACATGCACAAGACGGCAAACCTCGCCGAGTGGTACAAAGAGCACGGGCGTCATGCGGTTTACGCGAAAGGCAAGGCCGTGCCGCTTACGACGACAAAGCATTCGCTCAGTTTGCCTGTGGTCAGCGTGACGAACGGCGCGAGCCAAACGCAGAGCGGCGATGGTGGAGGCTGCGGCAGTTGCGGAGGCGGAAGCGCGCTCGATCAAGCCTCGCCGTATCTGCTTGAAGAGGAAGAAGCGGCAATCGTTTCATAGCAACTTTTATTTCCAGACGAGAAAGGGAGTCATAAATCTTTATGACTCCCTTTCCTATTTTGGACTCCGCGCAATATTTCCTTCAATTTCAGATATACATTCAACGGCAAGCAACTTAAATATAATTTCTTAACGACGACCGCCCACAACGAGCCGCAGTTGCCTTAGTCGTGCGTCAAGTTCTTCGGGCGTCATTGAAGCATACTTAGCGGGCAGAATCCTTCGGCTGGAAGCTTCAAAGACGGCGAGCAGTTCCATGTATTCGAGCAACTCGGCGTCGCGGCTGGGAAAGTAATCAGTCGCGGCGCGCAAGAAATGTTCTGCCAGAACTACTGCATCCCCACCCGCCGCGCGTGCTGCGTCGTCGTTTGCCAACAGTATCACCGCTTCAATGTCGGCGTTGCTGTAGCCGACGAGTTTGGCGGAAAAACCGTCGCGGATCGCTGCCAGATCAACATCAGTCTTGATCTTGTTTTTGCGCACGAGCGCACGCGCGACAAGTTCTACTTCCTCAGGCGTCTGCACGTAGAGAAAAGGAATCTTGCGGTCGAGGCGACCGGCTCGTTTGAGGTCAACGTCGAGCTTATCGGGGCGATTAGTCATCACAAGAAACAGGATGCGTCCGCGATTCGACGTGTCGGACATAAACTCTTTGATGCGCGCGATCACGCGCGACGAAGTGCCGCCATCGCCTTCTCCATCCGTATTGCCAAACGCGCGGTCGCCTTCATCTATAATTACGACGACCTGCCCGATGGCGCGGATTACGTTGAGGATTTTTTCGAGATTCCCTTCCGTTGCGCCAACCCACTTCGAGCGAAAATTTTTCAGCTTGATCGTCGTCAAGCCACACTCTTTGGCGAACGCTTCTGCAACAAACGTCTTGCCCGTTCCCATCGGCCCTGTGAAAAGTATGCCCATCGGCACACGGCTTGTGCGCCCTTCGCGGATGCTCTCGGCGATGACGAGCAAATCTTTTTTTACTTCTTCCATCCCGCCGACGACTTCAAAGCCGTGCGATGGTTCAACAAACTCAACTAACCCGAAACATTCGCGTTCGATTATTTCACGCTTGCGCCGCGCGATTAGACGATCCGTCTCCTTACGCGCACGTTCGGCAGGACTCGGGATACTTTCATCCGAAGCGGGCTGCGCGGCGGAGGGCGCGAGCAGTTTCTTGATTTCTTCGCGGCTCAAATCGGAAGTAAGCGCGGCAAGTTTGTGCGCGCGTTGTGCGGCGTCGGGGCTGTTGCCGAGAAGATCGGCGATGAACGCTTCGCGCTCGGCAGATTCTTCTTCTGCGACGGGCGGCGGCGTCAGAATTGAAGCGATTTGAATTGCTTTAAGACCGGCCGTGATCTCCGCATAGCGGTCGCCGTCTCGTTCGGTCAGACGTGCATCGGCGAGCATCGCCGCTGTCTTTCGCGTTTCTCGATCCGGCATTGGAACTTCGACTACGGCGATTTTAGGATTCGAGACGATCTTCGGAGCTAAGTCCGTTAAATTTTCCGCGATCAGCAGAACGACGTTATCGCCGCGCTCAATTTCCGGCAGCGCCGACCAGCGATGCAGCGTGACTATTGCCGCGCGATCCGCGTCTGCCTGAAACGAAGGATCGCCCGCAGGCGCGACCGCCTCGGCATACTCCATGATCACGGCCGTTTTCATCGAGCCGACGAGCAAGCGTTCGAGGGCGGCAAAGACGCGCGCCTTGTCGGTTGAGAGCAATAAATCATCGAGGTTTGATACGTCGCCCCCGCGCTTAACAAATCGCACGCCCGTCGCCACGTTATAGACGGCAATCGTCTCCTTCGCTTCCTTAAGCAACACGTCGGACAGAAATTCCGTGAGCGCAAGCATTCGCTTTTGATAGAGTACAACGTCATAGACATTGCCGTGCAGCACAAACATCGAAGCCTCGCCGCGCAAATAGCGGCGGCGCATATCTTCAGCCCAAGCGGGCAGCAAACGCGACTCGCTCATTTATTAGAAATCCTTTAAGCCTAGCGGATTTAACAGTCGCTCGGTATCGGCGGCGGTTTGCTTGATTGATTCGACCCCGTCGAGCAGTTCGTCTAATTGCCCGGTCAACTCCTGCGGCGACTGCATAGTAACGATTTGATCGGCGATCAACTGAAAAGAGTTTTCGATCAAATCAAGTTGCCCGCGCGCGACCATGAGATAACGATGAATCTCTTTCATCTTGTCAAAGCGTTTGAGAATGACGGCGAGATTCTTGCGCGCGATGTTCGTCCCCTCATCATCCTTCGCGCCTTGCTTTGCCACACGCTCCCAACGCTGGCGGTCGTGCTCCAACTCGTTGAGATCGATTGATTCGAGGTATTGTTCGTAGCGGCTGCACGTTACCGCCATGTCAATGAAAGCCTCAACGAGACGATCAGTTTTGCCTAGCTCGGTGCGCAACAACTCGCCCGTGAACGAAGGATTCTGCGCCGCAAGTTGATTGATCTCAACCTGACGCGCGATTAACTCTTGAACGCGCTCGCGGTCACCCTCAGTCAAACTCTGCATCCGGGCTTGCAGCGCGGCTTGCACTTCCGCGAGCCGCTCCTTGTCAATCTGCGAGTCCCAGAGCAGACGCTGGAGTAGCTTCGATCCCGGCGCATAAACCATCCATAAAATTTCTAAACCGAGAACGACGAGAGCAAGGAGCGGGCTTAGAGTCAATCCCGCCGCAGCTAGTCCACCGAGAAAAAGCGAAAGGTTGTAAGGGTTGGCAAATGCGGCTTTAACGTAAGGTCGCTTTTCGTAAACCGCTCCTTTGACGAATGCTTTACTCGCACCGAAAGTGTCATCGCGCAACGCAGTCGCGTTGACGGGCACGCTCTCTTTTCGCGCGGCGGTTTGCGTTGGCGTGGTCAAGCCCTGCTTTCCGGTCGTTCCCATACACGCTCATTCTACTCGGACTTGCCCGGCGGCGCGTAAATCAGATCAAGCAATTTTTTCTCAACGTTGCGGAATTCGGGAGCGGATTTTAGTGCGATGTCATGCACGGCAAACGCGGGCACATCAACTTGATGCAGTATGCGTGCCGGGCGCGACGAGAGCAAGTAGATCGCGTCGGCGAGATAGACAGCTTCCGATACGTCGTGCGTTACGAATAGGATCGTGTTGTTCTCCACCCGCGAGACATTGAGCAACAAACTCTGCATTCCCCAGCGCGTCTGCGGATCGAGCGCGCCGAAGGGTTCGTCCATCAGCACGATGCGCGGGTTGTTGACGAGCGTGCGCGCAATCGCCACGCGCTGCTTCATGCCGCCTGAGAGGTCTTTCGGGTAACGCTCGGCGAAGTCTGCTAAGCCAACCTGTTGCAGAATTTTATCTGACACTTTGCGTCGCTCGGCCTTCGCCACGCCTTGCAGCTTCAACCCATACTCGACATTCTGGCGCACAGTCAGCCAGCCGAACGACGTGTAAGTTTGAAAGACCATGCCGCGATCACGACCCACGTCATCAACAAGTTTGCCGTCAACAAGCACCTCGCCTTTGGTCGGCGGCAGAAGTCCCGCGACCGCTTTCAGAATAGTTGACTTGCCGCAACCGGACGGGCCCAAGAACACGATGATCTCGCCGGAGTCCGGCTTGTCATAAACGTCGAAGGAAACATCGCGCACCGCCTCCGTGCGATTACCTTTGCGATCAATATACGTCACGCTCAAATCCTGCACGCGAAGTTTTGGCGGCGCGCCGCTTTGATCCGGGTGATAGGTTGCGTGTGTCGCGCGCTTTTGCTCCTCGACCGTAATGGCAATCGTGCCGGGTTCGCCAGCTTGCGGGAGCGCCTTTGGAGTTTCTTGTTCGACCATAAGTACCCGTGCGGCTTATGAAGTTTCACGCCAACGGAAGAGCACGCTGGAAATTGTGCGAATGAGAAAATCTGTTAGTAATCCGATACCGCCGATAACAAGCAACCCGGCGAACGACCAAGAAGCCTTTTGATGTGAGTATGCCAACTGCACCATGTAGCCGAGACTGTTGCCGGGATTAATAGCCTCTGCGAGTATTACGTAAGTCCACGCGATAGCATTCATCACGCGAAAGCTGTCGAAGATTTCGGGGAGCGCGGCGGGCACAAGCACCGTTCTGATCACTTGAAACTTCGACGCGCCGAGCGTCAAGGCGGTCTGTACCAACTCTTCAGGCACAAGCCGGATGGACGAAACAACTACGGGTAAGAGGTACACGAACACGCCCAAGAACAGAAACGCGATCTTCTGAGATTCGTAAATGCCGAACCACAAAATCAACAATGGGATGAACGCCGAGATCGGCATGTAGCGCAGAGGAGCCATGATCGGCTCAAAGAAACGATTAACGGGATCGAACGCGCCCATCAGCACGCCGAGCGGAAGCGCCACCGCCGACGCCAGCAGGAACGCCAGCGCGATGCGGCGCGTCGAGACGTAGATCGCGGTGGCGAGATCGTTCTGGATGAACAGTTGCAGCGTGCCGCGCAGCACTTCCGTCGGCGTCGGCAAAAAGTCCGGTTTCACCAATCCGCCATACGTCGCCACACACCATGCGCCGAGCACCAAAGCAGGCGCGGCAAATCCAAGCAGAAAGGCCGTCTGCTTCGGCAATGGTTGGCGAATAGAAAATAAGTTGCTTTTGCTTCGAGCCATAAAAGCGAAACGATGAACGCGGAATGATGAATGATAAAGAGACTGTCTTTTTATTTATCGTCTATCGTTCCGTGTTCATCGCTCCTTTCATTACGTCCCCAGAATCACCTTGATATCGGTGCGGCGGTTTTGTTGGCGACCTGCTTCGGTGGTGTTTTCGGCAACCGGATTGGTCTGTCCGCGCCCGATGGTTTGAAAGCGCGTCGGCGGAATGTTCGGAAAGTTTTTAACGATGTAATTCTTGACAGCGAGCGAGCGCCGCTCCGACAAACTCATGTTGCCGGTCGGTGAACCGACGTTGTCCGTGTTGCCTTCGATGCGCAAGATCGTGTTTCCGAATGAGGTCATTGTTTCGCCGAGTTTGTCGAGCAGAAGATAAGAGCCAGCCATAATTTCATCGGAGCCGGGCGTGAATTGAATTTGAATTTGTTGACGCAAGATCGGAATGTCTCTCTCCGACGGCGGTTTCGCCACAACGGGTGCTTCCTCAACTCTTTGGCTCGGATAATTAGTGGCTAACGCCTGAAGGAAGCGCGTGTCAGCCCAATCTTTCGCGTTCACGCTCTTAGTGACCAAGCCTTTTCTACGCCAGATGACAAACGCCGTGTCAAACAAAGTTTCATAGTGCGCTTTTGTTCCGTTGATGCCGTAGAACTGTGCGTTGTCAGCGTAGGGCGTGAGCTTCAAACCGGACAACATGCCGGAGACAGTTTCCGTGTCGAGTTTGAGTGCGCGGGCGACGATCTCATAAGATGCGTTCGGATTGTTTTTGATCATCTCAATGCCGTCGAGCCAACCGCGAACGAAATCGCGCACTGTCTCCGGCGCTTTGTCGATCACGTCCTGACGCGCGCAGAGCGTGTCGGCGATGATGTTGCTCGCGGCTTGCGTGGAGATGAGTACGTGCGCTTCGTCGCCGCGCGCGGTAACTGCGCCCGATAGATCAGGCTCCCACGTGACGGCCGCATCCACCTGTTTGGCTTTGAAGGCGGCGGCGGCGGCAGGCGCATCCGTCGTGAAGATAATGTTTTTCTCCACGCCCGCTCTATCTTCCGGTGTAAGTCCTGATTGTGATAATAGGTAAAGCAACAGAAAGTGTGACGGCGTAAATTGCGTGCAGGCGATTTTGCGCCCCTTCAAATCTTCGATTGATTTGATCGAGGAGAGGGCAACAATGCCGTCGCCGCCGCGCGACCAGTCTTGCATAAGGATGGACTTGGCGCTTTGGTTCTGCTCGGAGAGAATTGAGGCTTCGCGCGCCCAGTTGTCCACCGTGTTCCACATGATGTCCACCTGGCCGCTACGGAACGCAGCGAGTTTTGCCGCCGGGTCTTCGAGCAACACGAACTTTACATCCATATTGAACTTCTGTTTGTACAGCGAACCCGCGCTCGGCTCCATGCCGTTATTGAAGATAATGCCGGGCGCGTGACCGGCCCATGTGTTGATGCCGACGACGAGCGGACGGTTAAGGCGACCTGTACCGACCGAAGTAGAGCTGACGCCGCTTGAGCCTGCGCCGCGCGCGGGATCGCCGGGCGTATTATTCAACTTATCGAAGTCGCCTTTCGCGTCGCCGCCCTCAGCCGTTCTCTCACCGCCCGCCCAGCGCTTGATTGCATCGCCTTTGTAATGCCAAGTCGCAAAGCCGATCACGGCTAACACTACAATTGCGATGAAAGCCTTTGCTAACGGAGTCAATCTCATAATCACCTCAAGGGGAAAGTTTGAACGATGAATGCGGTATGATGAATGAAGGACAGATGCCTTGTGCTTTTTCTTTCGCTTTTAATTTATCATTCATTATTCCGCATTCATCAATTTCTTTACATCGTCTTATTGGCTTGCGCGTTTTGCTGCGCGGCTTTTTTGGCTTTCAACTCGGCGAGTTGCTGCTTGGCTTGTACGTCGCCGGTTTGATTGCGGAGCGAAGCGAGACGCGAGTCAAGCGAAGACTCTGATAGTTCTTTGCCGAGATTAGCTTCGGCAATCGTCGTCTTGATGTGCTGGCGCACATTGTCGAGCGCTTTAACTTCGGCGTCAACCGATAAGCCGTCGAGTTGCTCCTGCACCTTGATGCGTGCCTGCGCCGATTGCATTTTCGCCAACATCGAATCGCGCTCGCCCTGCAATTTTCTGATCTCGGATTGCACGCCGAGCAGAGAGGTTTTGGCGGAATCAGCATCCGAGCGCGCCGTTTCCATCTCAGCTTTAAGCTCGGTGACATCTGCCGTTAATTGATTCTTCTTCTGGATCAGGATGACAGCTAAATCATCTTGATTGGTTGACACGGCGGTGTCGAGTTCAGCTTCGGTCTGAGCTAATTCGGACGTTGCGCGTTTGTAGCGTTCGTCCAAGTCTTCGCGGCGGCGGATGATGCCCGCAGTTGCGGTCTTCAGTTTTGAATATTTGGCGACCATCGAGTTGATGGCGTTTTCGTATGCGATTTCGGGGTGCTCTTTTTCGATGTCCGAAATCCAGAGCGAGAGGAAGCCTCTCCACAGATTAGCCAGACGTGTGAACATGGGTTTTCTTCCCTTTCTAACTTGCCGGAGTTTCCGCTTGGTCTGATGGGTCGTGGAGTTTCGGTGAAGATTTGACGACGCGCCCAACCGCGTCTTGACCGAAGAACTCTAATACTTGCTGCACTTCAAGTTTCTTGTCGTTACAGACTTTGATCAAAGTCTGCTGTTCCTCGACGCTTTGTTGCATCACGGCGCGAATGTTTTTGATCTCCGCTTCGTAATGCTTGATCCGCGCGTCCGACTCCTGAATCAGTTTTTCGTTGTCAGCCGCGCCATTGCGTATATAACCGTCAAGAGCTTGAATTTCTTCGACGCTTGCTTCGATGATTTTTTCAATCGGCACGCCGAAGGCTTTGAGCGAGGCTTCGACGATCTGCTTCTTTACCGCCGCATCCGTTCCGGCAGGTAGGCTTCGCAGCAACTCAATGGTTTTCGCCACGCGCTGTTGCTCTTCCGCGTCCACTCCGGCGGCGGCATAGACCGCATCGAAATTAACTTGTCCGCCTGTCGCGGCAGGAGGCGGCGTCTGAAAAACCCCTTGCGTCGGCGATGGCGTCACGTAATCTCCTGACAACGAGGCAGATGAATCTGCGGTTGCGCTCGACGCGGCATCAGACGTATCAGTTCCGACCTCGACTGTGTCTGCCTGCTCTTGCCCGTCGCGTTCGATGAACCATCCGGCGACGGTCGAACCCCACCCCCTTTTGTCAGTCATAAAACGCGCCCGCCCCTCCGTAATTTGCAGATGCGCAAAGTTTGGCAGAACTATAAGATTCTATTTGCGGCGACAGCTTAACATGCATCTCTTACTCTTAAAAAATTAAATGTTAAGAGCAGTTAGCGCTGTTTACAAATAATTTAAGTTGAAACTTTAGCGCAAAACGAAGCAATCAATCTCAAACAAACTTGCGGTTGCAATTTGCTTGAATAGCTTTATAGCTTCAAAGATTTATTTTTGAGCGTTCAAGCGTGCTTCCAGTTCTTTACATTTTTTCTGTGATTCTTCAAGCGAGCGAGTTAATGTAGATATTTTACCGCGCATCTCTAACAGCGTCATCACCTGCTGGCTCAGAGTTCTCAAAGCAGCAATCTGTCCTTGGCTTAATTCTCGCGGCGTGCGGTCAATCACGCACAACGTTCCGAGTTTGAATCCTTCGTCAGTAGTTAGCGGCGAGCCCGCGTAGAATCTAATATTGGGTTCTGAAGTGACAAACGGATTTGTTCTAAACCGCTCGTCGTCGAGCGCGTCGGGAACGACGAAAGGTCCGGGTTGTAAAATCGCGTGTGCGCAAAACGAGACGTCGCGTGACGACTCGGCGGGCGTTACCTCTACGCGCGACTTAAACCACTGTCGGTCGGAATCAAGAAGCGTAATTAGCGCGATTGGAGTTTTGCAGATGTATGCAGCTAGGCGTGTAAGATCATCGAACGCCGCTTCGGGCTCTGTGTCAAGAATTTTCAGTTGACGCAGAGCTTCGAGCCGTGCGGCTTCGTTTTCCGGCAATGGAGCTTTCATTTCCTTCCTCCAACTGAAACGCAAAATGCAATGCTGCTTTTACGCTAAACGCTCGGAGCAAGTCAATGTTGAAGCGATTGATTCTATGAAGACAAGTGGCGCGTGCTCTGTGTTGAAGGCATGTGGTTTCAAGACCTCTTCAACTACGACTTCCGCCGCACCGAGATGTGCGTGATCCCTTACGGCACGCAGGAAGGTGAGATTTCATTCTGCGCTTACAACACGGGCGTCGGCTGGCGGC
>JACCYN010000013.1 GCA_013696465.1 Pyrinomonadaceae bacterium | reverse complement strand
CTCGTGATGGGCGCGACCCGCTACGACGAAGACGCTTACATGATCGTCGAAGTGGACACAAAGAAACAGTCGCACCGCATTCTCAACCTCGATCTCGTTAACTGGGCGACACACTACAGCCAGCCCTACCGGCGCGGTTAAGAATTACGCAGCATCACCCGTTTAGGCGGATGCCAAAATGCTCGCGCAGCACTGCAACGTACTCTTCTTGACTCGTCAAGGTATGCTTTTGCCGCTCCCCACTCTCGGATGTTTCGATGAAACGCATTTCGCTCAACGTCACGCGCCCTCCCTCAGTCGCGCGTGAGCAGACGCGCTGTTGCGTAAAATGCGACTGTGGGGAAGTCTGGTGGTAATGGCACATCCCGGCGTAGTCGGAGTACTCGTAAGTTTGTAAGGTGAAGCGGTATTGAGCCTTCCATTCATCCGCCCCATCACGTTGCATTAGAATCAAATGGGTGCCATCGGGGACGATGCGATAAGCACGCCCGCCCTGCACCTGCTCGCTTCGTTCGTCAAGCAACAACGGTTCACGAAATGAATCACCAAAGCCCACATCCGCAAGCCAACGCTGCTCTAACGTAACCATCAGCGCCATGTGATCGAAGTCCGGCCCGAAGTCTCCTTCCGCGTTCGCAACTCCGGCTGACAACATCGCCACGTTGAAGCCCAGAGCGCGCAGCAACGCGGCGAACAGACCGTTGGCTTCGTAGCAGAAGCCGCCGCGCCGTCGCCGGATAATCTTATCGAACAGAGCGCCGTCATTAAGCACAATTGGCTGCTTGGCATGAATGCTCAGGTTCTCGAAAGGCACGGTCAGCAGGTGCGCGATTTGTAAATCCCGCAATGTCTCGGCAGCAGGAGCAAGCGAGCCGCGGTAGTTGATACGTTCGAGGTAAGCCTTAACGTCCAAGCAGCATCCTCCTCCGGTTGCAGAAATTTGCTGGATAGTTTCGCACCGCCATGTTAACAACTTCTTGCATACAATCAATCTTCAGTCGCAACTTTGTAATGGTTCAGTTTCACTGGTTAGCTGGTGATTATTTCCGTAATCCCTTGGAGCGTCACGAAATATACTGAGTTGCTAACCTCATTAACACCCGCATAAACCAAGTGCGTGATTTTGCAGTTGGAACACTGAACCTTAGTCATCGAAGGCCAGCCGCCGTCTTGCGACTTTCTGACAATGCCGACCCGGTAGAACTCTTTGGCTTCGGCCGCTAACGCCTCTCCGATATGTTGCTCCCAACCGAATACTTGATTGATAAGCAGGTTGTATTCGACGGCTAACGGCTCGTCGCAATTAACGCAACGAAATTCAAAATACCTCTTTTTAGATTCATGACTCTTAAAGTTTGGCTTGCGGGTATAGCTAGGTAAGAGTTTTGATCTGCCGAATGTCATGCTTATGTTTCTACCATACCTAACCTACGAGATTCGTACTCTCTGATAATGTTTTCATTCATTTTAGAGAGGCGCGAGGAAACTCGTCAGGATTGTCGGTGAAGAGCGCGTCAACGCCGAGCGTGTAAAGAAAATACTTCATCTCCGCGCGCACGTTCACGAAGCTACCCGTGTCGCTTGAGCGAAATGTGTAGGGAGTGACGGTCAATCCCAACCCGTGTGCCTCTTTGACGGTCGGCTCGTCAAGCAGCTTCTTCGCCGGGCCGATGCCGGAGGCGAACTCGCGCGCTCGCCGCAACCCGGCGGGCGTGAGCCACTCGTCTTTGTTCTCGTCGCCGATGAGCAGCACGAGCGGCAAATTTGTTTTAAGTTCTTCGCGCATCTTCCGCAGACTCGCCGCGCTGAACGATTGAATGATGACGGGCGTGCGCGGATCAGCGCCGGGTAGGTTGAGCCGCTGCCTCTTCAATTCCTCAAGCACAAGTCGCTCCATACTGAAGCCGCGACCGCCGTACACCTCCGGCGCTTTCGTCTCAGGGTAAAGTCCGGCGCGCCCACGAATAAGCGTGATCGCTTCCGCCCACGTCGGTACGCGCGCCCCTTTGAATTTAGTGTTGAACCACGAACCGGCGTCAAGCCGCTTAATCTCCGCGAGCGTAAAATCCGCGACGTGCCAATGCTTAATTTTCCGGTTCTCGACGCTTTCTTCCCTGAAGCGATCAGGAAAGATGTCTTCGACGTTCGTCGTGCGCTCCAGACTCGTGTCGTGGAGGCAGACGAGCACGCCGTCCTTTGTGATCTGCAAATCCTGCTCGACGTAATCCGCGCCCTGCTTGATCGCTAACTCGTAAGCCTCCAGCGTGTGCTCCGGCGCGTAGGCGGATGCGCCGCGATGCGCGACGAGAATTTTCTTTTTCGGGGTGATAAGTTTAGCCGCGTGCGCGCCCGCCGATGGAAAGCATAAAACGCAAAAGCAGTAGAGACCAACGAAGAAAATCATGTATGCGGCGAGGCGCTCATGGGCAACGGTTTTCACGAACGGCAAACCTCTTTTCCGGCTTCCAACAGCCGCGGGAGAAGAAACGTGGATGAGCATTGATACCGAAAGCGTCAAGACACGGTAAGCGATTGCTCACCGTTCAAATGACATAGGTGCGATTCTGCTGCTCGTAACTATTGAAGCGGTAAGGCGTCGCCTTCAGCGTCACGAAGTTTGAGTTTCAGAAGCATTGCAACCGTCGGGGCAAGTTGCGTCATCCGCACCTCGCCCGTTCGCCCGCGCCGCGTAACGCCCGCTCCCGATGCGATGAGCGACGCATGGTAATCAGGTCGCGTTGGCAGGTAACCGTGCATCCCGCGCGATCTGCTTTTCGTCACAAACTCGCCAGCATAATTACTGCCGAAGGTGTATCCGTCGGCGGCTTCGAGCATCAACGCCGCAGTGGTGTTTGAGCCAAGCGCGCGAATCTCATCCTGCTCAAGAGCGCGCAAAATTCCCTCATTGGTATTTGATTTGAAGATGCGGCGCAGTTTATCTAAGGCGTCTCTGTCGTTCGGGTCGCGCAAGATGATCGCGCACGCCCCGCCCGTGACATAGACGGCCGCCCGCCAGTTCGTAACTTTCGCGCGCACGCGCCCTTCAGCGCCTCTCTCCTCACGCGCTTCGACGAGTCCGGCGCGCAGCAGCAGCACGCCCGGATGAATTTGTTTCGAGATGGGCAGGAAGCCGTGGTCGCTCGTGATAAAGACGGTCGTCTCGTCGAGCGTGCCCGCGCGTTCGGCAGCGGCGAGCAGGCGCGCAACGTATGCGTCTGTCTTCTCCAGCATCGCCAATGCTTCTGGCGTGAACGGGCCGTAATCGTGCTGAAAGTGATCGAGATCGTAGAGGTGAACGAACATCAAGCGCGGGCGCTTCTCCGCGATGATGTATTCGGCGAAGCCCGTGCGCGCGTCGTCGCCTTCGTCTTTGTTAAGGTTGCGGTAGATGTCGGGAAAACGCCGCTCGACTTCTTTCACTAAACCGCGCGGGCGGGCGTTCGCGGCGACGACGGCGCGCGTCTCTTCCGTCGTCCCGCCGGGCTTCCAAATCTCCGGCACATTCCAATCGCCCGCCCCGCCCGCGACCGGCCACGACACCATGCCGACGCTCATTTTTTCGCGCCCCGCCGCGTCCCACAGCGTGTCAACTTTAATGTCGCGCGCGAACCAGTGCGCGCCGCCGGTCTGCGGCCCGTCGGGCGACTCAAACAAACCGTTGCCGAAGATGCCGTGTCTGGACGGCAACGCGCCCGTCACCATAGTCGTGTGATTCGGGTATGTGACCGACGGGTAGACGGACGTGACGCCGCGCGCTGTAACGCCGTTCTGCATCAAACGCCGTAGCGTCGGAATGCGAAGGTTATATTGCTCAGGGTTGTTAAGGTAACGCGCGTCAAGACCGTCAAGCGAGATGACGAGCACGCGCGTCGCTTTACGTGGCGCGGACTGCGCCAGCGCTCTTTCTGGTAAAGGAAAGATGACAAAGATTGAAAGTGCAAATATCAGCAAGCAGGTAAGCGTCATAACCCGGCGCGCGAAATATTTCGATGAAGATTTTGAATCAAACATAAGGCTTCGCTGTTGTCCTTATCTATTATTCGGTTTATGGATACGACTACGTGTCATCTAAATAGGATTCACGGCTTTTGCCGGAGTTATTTTGATGTTGCATTCATTTCTGTCGAATTATTCTTTTAGCTTCCGTCACATCTTTTATCAAACATTATGCCACCGATGAGTTACCACAGTGTGACAAATCAAACTTTGTTCCGCGCTCAACACGCACGCGAAAGTAATCATCTCGATGAAAATAAGCTAGAGGGGCGACTGCTAATGCGGTCGCCCCTCTCTCATTTCTCTGTCCGTTGGAATCGCTTATCTTCTAACTCACCCCTCGCTCAGACTTAACGTCTTAACCACATGCCGTGATTAACCGCCGCGCTTCCGTCTTGCGCGTTAAGTAATCTCTGAAGCGTGCTCGTCATCACAGCTTGATGGGCGATGATCGTCCTGACCCACGCGCTCAACAACATTACGCCCACGACGGATGAGCAGAGCGGAACCCACCAGAATACCGACACGGCGGCGGTCGCGTCCGGCCGGAAAATCAAATACACGCCGCCACTGAAAACGAGCATTGGGATAGAAATGACGCTCGTCGCAACGAACACAAAAGGCACGGGCGGTTCAAATCGGTGAAGCCTTGAAGCGGCGGCGAACAAAGCGACGTAAGGCGAAACGGTCGCCGGGACGAGGTAAACGGTGAAGCCGTTAAATCGCCAACCGACAATCTCCAACAAAACGAGAAGCGTCAGAAGAGCTGAAACCGTTAGCGTTCCGCGTTCGATGTACTGTTGACTCTGCGCGTTCATCCGTAGCCTCCTTAGTTTGAGTTTCCTTCATTCGACGCTTTTGGCCGTCACCCGCCGACGTTCATAATGTGCAACCGAGATGCGCGTCGCGTAGTGCGGGATGAAGCCGAGATTTTCTTTCGAGTGGTGTGTGTGGCAGTGAAGAGAAAATGCGGTGCGGCGATGCGGAAGCTTATGAGAATCAGCCGCAAAAAAGTGCAATCGAGTTTTCGGTTGTTTCATTCGCCCTCCTCGTGTGTCCCGACGAGAAAGCTTAAAAAGGCGGTGTGAAATTTAAGCCAACATCTTGTTAGGCATGGGTTAAATTAAATGAAACAATGTGTGAACTGCGGTGCGCACAGATCGGAGCCAACAAAACGCGCGTGTTAATTCGGACATCATGTATTCTAACTTCCTAGATGTAGCCGATGCGGATTCGTTTATAACTTTCAGGAAATTTTTAATGAGGTTCGTCTAAGGTTGAAACGTCAGGGGCTGTGCTGCGAAAGCCACGTGATATAATTTCGATTGAGCGCCGATTACAATTTTATGGTTTTGAGAATATGAGCAGTCAACTGACAGAATCGCAGGTCGCGCGTGTCGTCGCCGAAGTTAGCAGACAAGCTCAACTTCGTGAGCTGGATGAGCGCGAACGCCTTGATCGCGGGCAGGTAGTGCAAATTCTGAAAGAACTCAAGCTGCCCGTTGAATTGCTTGATCCGGCGATGCGTGAATTAGAGCGGCGCGAGGCGGAAGCAAAAGCGCAAGCGGGCTATGACGAAGCGCTCGCAGACGAGAGGCGGCGGAGATTTTGGATCATTGGGTCAAGCGTCGCCGCGCTACTCGTCCTTGTTCTACTCGTCGGCTTCTTCGTCCAGCGCCAGCGTCGAGCCTTCGCCAGCATCACAACCGTTGAACCGGGACGCATCACGCGCGCGGCGGACGATGGCGGCAGTCTCGGCACGGTGACGCGCGACGCGAGCGAACTCTATTACCGCGTGACACTTGAGCGCGTGCCGAGCGGCGAGAATTTATCGCTGCGGTGCAACTGGATCGATCCGGGCGGGCGCGTCGTCAAACAGAATTCGTGGGAGACGCGGACAACTGATAAAAGCGTGTGGGCGACTTCATGTCGCTGCACTTTGGGGGCGAGCGCGCAGCCGGGCACGTGGCGCGTCGAGATGCTTTTAGGTGATCGCGTGGTAAGTCGAACCGAATTCCGGGTCGAATAACAACAGAACAAACTCATATTCCGCATGAACACATTGATCGGTTACTGGAGCAACGACGGCAGCCATGAATCGCCGGACGAGTTGCATCAGTCACTGATCAAAGCATCATCTGGATTCAGTTCCGATG
>JACCYN010000325.1 GCA_013696465.1 Pyrinomonadaceae bacterium | reverse complement strand
TTGCGCGCCCTTGTGCGCGAGGCGCGGCTTGTGCCGGAGAGTTTGGTGCTGCCGCTCTTTGCTTGTCCGGGCGAGGGCGTGCGCCGTGAGATAAGTTCGATGCCGGGCGTCTACAATCTTTCGGTGGACGAGATTGCGCGCGAGGCAACGGACGCTTTCGACGCAGGGCTACGGGCGGTGCTGCTCTTCGGCTTGCCGGAAACGAAGGACGAGACGGCGAGCGGGGCTTACGCACGAAACGGAATTGTGCAGCAGGCGGTGCGCGCCGTGCGCCGCCACGCGCCGGAGATGACGATCATCACCGACACTTGTCTGTGTGAGTATACTTCGCACGGGCATTGCGGCGTGGTGCGTGAGGGCGAAGTGTTGAACGATGAATCGTTGGAGCTTTTGGCGCGCACAGCCGTCAGTCAAGCGGAGGCAGGCGCGGATATAGTTGCGCCATCGGCGATGATGGACGGGCAGGTTGGAGCGATTCGCCACGCGCTTGATGAAGCCGGAATGGAGCACATCGCCATCATGTCTTACGCGGTGAAGTATGCTTCCGCTTTTTACGGCCCCTTCCGCGAAGCGGCCGCCTCAAGCCCTGCGTTCGGCGACCGCCGTTCGTATCAGATGGATGCGGGGAACAGCCGCGAAGCGTTGCGCGAAGCCGAGCTTGATTACGCCGAAGGCGCAGACATTTTGATGGTCAAACCCGCCACTGTGTGTCTCGACGTATTGCGACAGGTGCGCGACCGTTTCGATCTGCCGGTGGCGGCGTATCACGTCTCAGGCGAATACGCGATGATCAAAGCGGCCGCCGCGCGCGGATGGATCGACGAACGGCGGGCGATGATCGAAACCTTGACGAGCATCCGCCGCGCCGGAGCCGACATTATCATCACTTACTACGCGCGCGAAGCGGTGCGCGCGCTTAAGAACGGCGAGTTTTAATTTAAGAGTTGATACAAGCGCGCCGCAAATCGGCAGACGTGAGCCGCCCGCCGAACGGGAAGACGAATTGAGACGACGCACGTTGCAGCGAACGAAAGCCGGGTTGCGGCTTTTACTGCGTAATGTGAATCTCTTCTTCTTTGTTGACGTGACGCAGGAAATAGCCGAGCGCGCAGGCGCAGGCAATGACCGCCGCGATGATGGCGTACCACAGGTGCATCATGTGCGTTGCGTCGTTCGGAGTTTTGACGTAGACGATGAACTGCCAAACGGCGATCACGAGCGCGATTAAAGCGACGACGATGAAGAGAATATCGGCCAAGCTTTTCATGTTGAACCTCCGGCGTTTGTTGAGAGTTTAAGGAACTAATAATTGCCGAAAGAAAATTGGTTGCAGTCGGGGCTGCACCCGTTAAATTTTACTTCATCTGTCTGTTACGAGCAGGCAGCTTTAATATGTAATGTTATGTTAACGCTTTCCCGCCGCGATAATCAAGATTCTTTTGCGCCAGCAGCTTTTGAAAAAGGCAGAAAACGGGGCGCTCGCTTCCAAATAATTGGAAATCAAAGAACGATTCGCGCATCGCCATCGCGCCGCGTAACGCGCTCGCGGTCAAAGTATTCGAGCAGCGGAATAGCGTATTTACGTGAAATCCCCGCTAAATCCTTGAAACCCCCGACATCAATGCGACGCTCCGGTTCATGCCGCGTCGCATACTCGCGCAGCGCACGGGTTAAATCGTTGATCGCCTCGCGGTGAAAAAAGAGATCGTCGCGCACGCGCACGAGACTTTCTGCGTTTATCAACAACTGCAAAATTTTGCGCGCGTGCGCCGCGCTCTCAGCACGCACTCCGGCGCGCGTCATCGCCTCCGCCAGCACGGGCGCTTCAAATCCCGCTTCCCGGTAGACACGCTCCAAGCGATCACGAAGCGCGCGGTCGGCTTCATTTAATTCGAGATTATGCCCGCGCGCGCGCACCACGTCGCGGTCTGAAACGAGCACGCCCGTATCTTCGGCGTGGGCGAGCACGTGACGAAAGATTTCCGGTGCAGTGTGAGCAAAAACTTGTTCGCGCAGCGTTTCGCGCGCCATTCCTCGCGCCAGCGGTTCGCGCTTGTGAAACGCGAAAGTGAGATCAACAGCGCGCTTCAATAAACGCTCGAAACCGCTTCGAGCGACGAGCCTGCCGCCCGCATCAATCACTTTGCCACTTCCCACAGCTTCTCGCACCGCGCGTTCAAGTACTTCATCTCGCCAGCCCGTGCGCGCCGCCACATTCGCCAACTCGATTCCCGCTTCCGCCGCTCCTTCAACGTAAACACGCAGGCAGGCTGAATCGTCCTTCGCTTCACTCAAAAGAACAAGCGCTTGTCGCGCCGTCGCGCGCTCCCGCCCGCGATGCTTCGCGGCTTGCGAGTCGAGTACCTGCCCGCCCGCAATCGTTCGCTGCGGCGAATACGAACGCAGAATAAAACGATCTCCGAGCACGATTGCGACGGGTCGCTCCAGACGTATTTGCGCAAAGCCCGCCGCGCCCGGCTTGATCTCTCCCGCCTCTTC
>JACCYN010000228.1 GCA_013696465.1 Pyrinomonadaceae bacterium | reverse complement strand
TACGATGAAAGACTTCGAGCGCGAATACAACACCGAGAAATGGTGCGCGCCCTTCTGCACCGTCGCCTGCGTCCACAAAGTCGGGATTCTAGACAACTGGCGCGACCCGCAGAAACCCGCAGGCGCGGAAGAAAGAGTACGAAGCGAAAAGGAAGCAGTGGGCGAGATGGTCAGCGTAAAATAGCGAATATCCTATAAAACACCTGTTTGCACATTTTGCTAAAACATATGAATATCATTAAGCATAAGAGGCTGTTCTTCTCCAATGTGTTTGGGGTTAAAGTAAGTTGTTCTCAATAACAAATTGCCTACCTTTTTGGCTTAACCGGTATTCAGACTGACGACCCGTGTAAAAATGAAATCCGTGAACGTATTTCTGTTTTTGCAGTAGGTGTAAGTAATACTCAGTTCGAGTGGTATGTATTTGTAGTAAGTCTGCCAAGGAATTTTTGCTAAGGGCATCATCTTGTTGAGCTAGGATCAGCAGAATGTGCTTCATAGTATCATCAAGATCGAACGAATGTGTTGCACGGTTGATTTCGTCCTTGAGTATTTGGTTTTCTCTTTTTAATTCGCGTAGATCGTCCTTGAGAATCGCGTTTTCGGTTTTCAAAGATGCGATTTCCGTTTCCAAAGTACTCAACTTCTCTTTAAGGACGGTAGATAAAGGAACTTCTTTAAGAATATCAGTAAGCAAACTCATGGCAGTATTCCTTAAGATCAAAACGCCGAACCACGTTTTCTACTTCGCCATCTCGCCAATCGTATAAAGCTTCACCGAACTCGAAAGCTCCAAGCCCGATAATCTTCCCGCCATCAAAATAACTTGCTCATCCTGCTGCACGATGCCAGCTTCCAAAAGCGCGCGTTCGCCGCAGGAAACTAAACTCTCGGTTGAATTGCACGGCGGGTGGACGATGGGTTCGATGCCCCAGATCAGGGCAAGTTCGTTTTGCACGTCTTTGGAAGCGGTGAGGGCGATGATGCGTTGTTGCGGGCGGACGGCCGAAAGACGACGCGCCATGAGTCCTGATTCGGTGAAGACGGCGATGGTTTTGGCGCTCACTTCGGCGGCGGCGTAAGCCGCGGCTTCGCAGAGCGCGCGGCTCACGCGGCCGGATTGTCTGCCCGTTATGTTTTTCAATAAATCATCTTCACCCCGACGCCCGGCTTCCGCCGATTCGATGATGCGCGCCATCGTCGCTACGGCTGGCACGGGGTAGGTTCCGGCGGCTGTCTCCGCCGAAAGCATGAGGCAGTCGCTGCCGTCCCACACGGCGTTCGCCACGTCCGAAGCTTCGGCGCGCGTCGGACGCGGATTCTCGATCATGGATTGCAACATCTGCGTCGCCGTAATCACGAGTTTGCCCGCGAGGTTGGCTTCCTTGATGATTCGTTTTTGATAAACGGGAACGAGTTCGACGCTCGTTTCGACTCCGAGATCACCGCGCGCGACCATCACGGCGTCCGTTTCCGCCATGATCTCTTCGAGATGATCCATCGCCTCCGCTTTTTCGATCTTGGCGACGAGCGGTTGATTTCCTCCGGCGGCCTTAATCAAGTTTTTCGCTTCCGTGCAATCCTCCGCCCGGCGCACGAAGGAGAGCGCGATGTAATCAACCTCTTGCTTCACCGCCCATTGCAGATCGCGGCGATCCTTGTCGGTTAAAGACGGAATGGGGAGCGCAACGCCCGGTAAATTTATTCCTTTGCGTTCGGCGAGCGTGCCGCCGTTGATGACGCGGCAGACAACATCCGTATCGGTCGTGCGCTCGATGATAAGTTCAATCGCGCCGTCGTCGAGGAGCAGGCGCGCGCCGGGTCGCACGTCGCGCGCCATCCCCGCGTAATTTGTCGAAACTTCGCGCGCGCCGCCGACAACCGAGCGCGTCGTGATCGTAAAGAGCGCGTTCGGCTCTAACTGAACGGGTTGTCCGCCGTGCAGCACGCCTGTGCGAAGTTTCGGCCCCGAAAGGTCAACGAGCACGGCGAGCGGCCGCCGCATTTGCTCCGACGCCGCGCGCGCGCGTTTAATCGTTTCGACATGTTCCTCTTGCGTGCCGTGCGACATGTTGATGCGCACGGCGTTGGCGCCCGCCGCAAGCAAAGCTTCAAGCACGGCCGATTCGCGCGACGCCGGGCCAATCGTCGCCAGTATTTTCGCTCTTCTCACAAAAAAACCTCCGCAGGCAAAGCGATTGTCTGTAATTTCAAATTCAGAATTTATAGCACGTATCGCTTCTAACGCAGAAAGAAAACTGAGCCGTAAAATTTAATCAATTCGTTGCGCGCGACAAAGATTGAAGCTTTCTTAAATACGACATGACAGCTCCGACGAAAGTTGCGTGCGACCACGTCAAGGGAGAGACGGAGAGGGGCGCGCCCGTCTGCGAATCAACTTGCTCGGCCAGCACGCCTGACGGCAGCGCACGCGCGACCGTCCACTGGAGAAGGCTTAAAGCTTTTTCCAAATCATCCTCGTTTCGCGCCGCCGCGATGTAATACTCGGCGAGCCAGAGCGTGCAGACGAACCACGGGTTGCCGGGCACGCTCGCCGGAGTTTCAGGTGAGCGCATGTAGCCGTCTGCCTCATAACGCGCCACGCCGCCCGTCTCCGTCTTCACCCATAGATGTTCTTCAACCGCGCGCATCGTCGTCTGCACTTCTATCTCGTCGAATTGAAAAGCCTCGAAGTAGAACGCGCCGAAAAGCGATGCGTCAATTGTTTCGTCCGCGTGCAATTGACCATCATGACCTTGCGTCAACGCGCGGGCGAAACGCTCCAGATGCGGTTGATAAAGATGCGCGCGCATCGCCCCTTGCATTTCGCGCGCGGCTGTCGCGTAATTTGCCGCCAAATCGTTTTCACCGAAGAGCGTTGCAAATTTCGCCGCAGCGCGCAGCGCGCCGACGACCGAAGCGCACGTAAATGTATGCACGCCGCGCCGGTCTTCCCAGAGATTCCACGAGGGAAGCGGCAGTTTCGTTTCCGCATCACGAAAACTCACAAGGAAATCGGCGGCGCGCGTGATGAGCGGGCGGTAGAGTGAAGCGACGAATTCGATGTCGCGGAAGCGGTCGTAGTGATGCCACAACGCCCAGATAACAAGGGCGGTTTCGTCTTCTTGAATGGGAGCGAGCGGTTGCTTCGTGCCTACGTCCCAAGAGGCGTGCCAGCCGGAAGCGCGCGAACCGTCCGGGTTATATTTTTGTAGAAAATAACCTTCGTCGGTGATGACGTTGCCGCAAAAGCGAAAGAACGAGCGGGTGAGACTTGAGTAACCGGCAAGGTCGAGCGCGTGTGCGACGAGCGCGCCGTCGCGCGGCCACACATAGCTGTAGTGATCGGTGGCGCGCTCCGTTACGTCGGAATCGTTGGCGGCGAGGATCGCGCCGTTGTTATCAATCTGCGAGCGCGTGACGAGTAGCGAACGCTTGAACAGGCGCACGACCTCCGAGGGAAGATCGCCGAAGTCAACTTCGTTTTTGTTGACCCACGCGCGCCAATAATCTTCCGTGCGCTTGATGAGCGCGGACGGATGACGCTCGCGCACAAGGCGGTTGAGCGCAGCGATTTCCCCGTGCGATGTGCCGACGGCGATCCAGTAGAACATCTCCGCCGTATCATTCGCCGTGACGCGAAGCGTGCGCCCGATAGTCGAATCAACCGAGCCTTCCATGATCGCGCTTTCCGAGAGGCGTCCGTCTTCCGCATCGCGCCACGTGCCTTCTGCGCCGCGAAAGTTTTTCCGCCCCGTTGAAAAAGTTTCGACTCCTTCGGGCGCGTCCGTTGAAACGGAAAAGTAACGCTGTCCTTTGTAGTGAATGAGCGACAGCGTGTCGGGATCAAAGTATGCGGTGTCGCCGATGGCCGTTTCGGAGATGTAGAAATCGTGGTGAAAGAAGAGTCGGACTTCGCGTTCCTGTCCACTTGTGTCGCGCACAAGGATGCGGCGCAGGAAGACGTTTTCGTGAAAATCAACTGCGTCGTTAATCTCGATCTGGAGTCGCAACGCCGCGTTTGATAGTTTCACTTCCGTGACAAGACTTTCCTCGCGGTAGCAAAGCGTGCGCGTCCAAGCGGGGGCGCTCACCCACGAAAACTCTCCGTCTGCCCACACGCCGAAGCGGAAGGCGTGACCAGCCGAGTGGTTTTCACTGCCGACGTGAGGAAAATAGAAGTCGCGTATCTGGTAATGCTCGTCGAAAGCGACGAGCAATGAGCCGTTGCCAACAGGAATATCACGGGGCATAGAGGTTAGGAGTCAGGGGATGGAAAAGAGGTGATGATTCTTAAGTAGTAGGAGTTGAGAGTTATGCCTTCAGGCGTGATGGTTTACGATAGTTGCTCACAGCTCAAGCCGTAACTCTAAACTTCCTCGCTCATCAAAGTAACTTCTATTCTTGATGGCTATTGCAGCATCTTGAAAGCCTTGCTGATGCTCTCGCTGCAACTCTTTTCTTTTATCTCATCGTTCTTAATCTGTTTTCTCCGCAAGGGCGGTTTGCACAATTCGTTCGAGTTCGGCGGGTTTCGATGAGTCGAAGCCGATGAAGCGTTTGATGAGACGCCCGCGCCGATCAAAGACGAAAGATTGCGGGATCGTCGTGTTGTCTGAAAGAAAAAGATCGGCCATCGCCGCGTCGGGGAAGCCGAGGCGATACTGAATGCCGTACTGTTCGACGAACTGCGGAATCTGAAATCGATCTTCCGCTCCGCCGACGTTTAAGCCGACGATGTGCAAGCCTTCGGAGTTGTAGCGGCGTTGCAGCGCGACGAGGTGCGGGGCTTCAACGCGGCACGGCTGACACCACGTCGCGTAAAAATCGAGCACCACGACGTAGCCCGCGTAGTCGGCGAGCGTTGCGCGCCGTCCGTCAAGCATCGTCCAACCGCGCGCAGTCGCCCCTGCGTTGTTGAAAGTCGTGACGGGCGGCATCGGAAACGCGGTCGGCGGCAGACGCTCGCCCGTCGGCGTGTCGGTCTTGACTGTGCCGGATGAATTGCTGCCTGAGCACGCTGTGAGAGACAAAGCGCAAAACAGAACGATGAGCGTCTTGCTGTTCGTTAAAAGGCGCGAGTTGAATTTGCCTGAGATGTTCTTACTAATATATTGCATTCTTGGAAAAGTCGCCCGCAGTAATTTCATTGTACATGACGAACGCGCGAAGACGCACGCCGCTTGAAACTCGCGCTCTCTTGTTCGCAATGAAGGCGAATTGTTGATTTATAAGCGGTCTTCCTGAGGTTGAGAGTCCGGGGCGTTGTCCGCCTCTTCGAGTGAAGGCGCGGCTTCTTCGGCGGGCACGGTGTAGTTTTCGTCCGCCCAGTTGCCGAAGTCAATGAGGCGACAACGGTCGGAGCAGAAAGGGCGCGACGGATTTCCTTCACGTTCGACAGGCTTACTGCAGATCGGACACTTCATTACTGCTTCCCGCACGAACTTCCGGCGAACCGTCAAGCAAGCCTTCGTCTGCGCGCCCCTTAAGCGGCGGCCGAATGAGTTCCGTGTTTGATTAAAATTTTGCGATCAACAATGTCAATGATACCCGCGCGGCGCAAGTGGTTCAAGCGCACGGTGACACTTTCGCGCGTCGCACCTAAGATCGAAGCGATCTCGCGGTGCGGCAGTGGCAGATCAATGAGGACGCCTTCGGGGGCGGTGCGTCCGTAGCGTTCGGAGAGTTCGCGGAGAAGTTTGTCGAGGCGGGCGGGGATGGCGTCTAAAGCAAACTCGGCCATGCGGCGTTCGGCACGCGCAAGACGTTGACCGACAAGGCGGAAGGTGTAATCATACAGGCGATGATCTTCGGTCATCCCTCCCCGGAACTCCCCCACAGGAATGCGCAGCACGCGCACGTTCTCATACGCGACAGCGCATTTTTCTCTTTTCTCTTCGGCATAAAGCGCGGATTCGCCGAAGAGCGACCCCGCCGGAAGAATATCGAGCACGGCTTCGCGCCGCGTCTCAGGTTCGACGAGGCAGAGTTTGACGCGACCCCGCGCGATTGTGTAAAGCGCGTCCGCTTTATCTCCCGCGCGGTAGACGAAGCGGCGGCGCGGGTAATCAACGGCGACGGAAGATGCGGCGAGACGGGCGAGCAAGTTCTCGTCGAGTCCGGCGCCGAGTTCGGAGTGGCGAATGAGTTCGGCGCGGTCGTGGATGGTGAGATCGCAAGCGCGAGGTTGTACCATTTTTTAACCCTGAATTTTCATTAATAGAATTAGAGCAGGAAAAATCCCCATGCTTCAGCGTGCAAAGCAGTTCCCCCCTGAAACATAAAGCGTGAGATCGGGGCAAACGTGAATTCGCGTCACAGAGAGCGAGGGAGCGGAATCGGAAGCGACAGCGGCGCAAAAATGTTTCAAAAGAATGGATGCGAGCGGGCACTGACGCGGGTAAAATTCAATGCAATAGTTTGACAGCGCACGCTTTGAGGACAACCTGCCTTGTCGGAATCGCACTCTAACATGGCGGAGGCAGGTAGCGCAAGATTTCAGAACAAACAGGGTGAGATAAAAACAGATGGTAGGTAAATTCAATGTTCTCGTCGTAGACGATGACCCGGACAAACGGCAACTGTTGACGGTGGCGTTGCAGATGGCCGGTTATGAGGTTCAGACGGCGGAGGACGGGCAAGAGGGCTTAGACAAGATCGCCAAAAATCAGCCTGACCTGATCGTGACCGACGTGATGATGCCGGTGATGGACGGTTACGAGATGGCGCGGCGCGTGCGCGAAAATCCGCGCACACGATTTATTCCGATCATCCTGCAAACGGCGGCGCGCAACGCCGCACAGGATCAGCTTCGCGGAGCGGAAGCGGGCGCACTCGGTTACATCACCGACCCGACCGATCTCGATTTGCTGCTTGCGCGCGCAGGTACTCTGCTTGACTTCAAAAACTATCTCGACACTTTAGAAGAAGCCGCCTTCACCGATCACCTCACCGGACTTGCCAACCGTCGCCGCTTTGAGCGACAGCTTGAGCGCGAAATATCGCGCGCCGCGCGCCACGATCATCCGTTCTGTTTGTTGTTGATTGACATTGACAATTTCAAGCGAGTCAATGACACCTTCGGCCACAACGCGGGCGACGAAGCGCTCCGGCGTTTGGCAGCGGCCTTGCAAGCGGGCACGCGCGGGATGGACATGTCGGCGCGCGTCGGCGGCGAAGAGTTCGGCGTGATTCTACCGGAGACGACGCTTGAGCGCGGGCTAGATGTCGCCGAGCGTCTGCGCGCGGCGATCAAAGCGATGGAGATTCCCGAAGTCGGGCGGATCACGGCGAGTTTGGGCATCGCCGAGTTTCCGTCCGACGCTCCCGGCGCGGACGAATTGTTCAGCCTCGCGGACAACGCTCTCTACGAAGCGAAGAATAACGGACGCGACTGCGTCGCCCACGGCCACAACGGTAAATTAAAGCAAAACTCTGCGCGGGCGCTCGGCGTATCATAGAAGCAAAGGAGGAAGGCGGAAGACGGAAGGATGAAGTGCGGGCGAAGTTAAAGCTTTAAGCTTGAAAAAAATCTATTCAATCAGTTCGAAGGCGTGTCGTAACTTCCGCCTCCATCCCTTTCACTTCCTACTTACATTTACTGTGTCTGATTACCGAAACAAAGTTGAAGAATGGCGCGAAGCGGCGCGGCGCAAAGCGCGCGAGTTGGATGAGAAATACGGCATCAAGGAGCGGGCGCAGGACGGGGCGCGCGTCGCGCAGCAGGCGGCCGAGGCCGCACGTCGCGGAGCCGAGCGCGTGGCGGAGACGGCCGAGGAGACGGCGCGCCGCGCGCGCACGGAAGCCGAGCGTCTGACTGATGAATATGAGGTGGGCGATCACGCGCGGCGCGCGACCGAAGAAGCGACGAGGCGCGCGAGAGAAGCGGGCGAAGCTTTCCGCCACGCCGGACGCACGGCCGAGAAACGCGCGGGCGAGGTGTTCGACGAAGCCAAAAATTATTACGACCGCGCCGCGCGCATGGCCGACATGGGCGCTCGCCTGACGCGCTCTTCCGCCTTCACCACTTCAGCTTTGCTGCGCGCCGGAAACTGGGCGCGCGAGAATCCGAAACAAGCCGCGCTCGTTTCGTTTTCTTTGGTTGCGGGCGTGCGACTCGGCTCGGCCTTCCCGAAGATTGACGGCGTGCTTTTAGGTTCACATCCGCACTGGTTTACGCACTCGGCCGTGCCTGTCTGGGCGCTACAAAAGTTAGGCGGCAAGTTCGACGCTTACCTCCGCGACCGCGAGCGATTGGTAGCCGAAGGCGAATTGACCGAAGCGGAAGAGCGTCGCGTTGAATTTGAACGGCAAGCGGTGCGCTACGTCGGCGCGCCCTTGCTGGGAGCTTTCAGTTGTGCGACGGGCGTCGCGCTCTGGGCGCAGATTTTCCAACCCGGCCGTATCACGGGCGCGCCTGTTAGTTGGCTTTTAGGCGGCAACCCGTTTCTCGACGGCGTATGGCTTTTCGCCAACGGCGTCGTGTGCTTTCAGCAAGGCTATAAATTCTTTATGATCGCCTTGAAAGATCAGCGAGACGTGGAGCGCGTCGTGCGGGAACTAAAGGGATTACTGCCTGCGGCGACGAGCGTCTGAAAGCAATTACGCGGGGCGAACACCAAGCAGTACCTTTATAATTTCAGGAGAGGACGAAAAATTATGCAACAACTGGTGATAAAGATAACGATTGCGCTGCTGGCGTTTTTCATCGGTGTCTCAGCCGCCGGTATTTTCGGAAACTTGCGTCCGTCCACATATCAGCGTCCGGCGGGCTGTCGCTACAAGTCGAGAGTGGAAATGACTTTGCCGCCGATGCCACCGCCAACCGCCGCGCCGCTTGCGCCCGCGCCGCCGCTCATGCCAAGCGATGCCCGTCTCGTTTATACAGTGGACATCACAGAGACGGGCAAAGATGGTAAGAGGTACCGGAGAGTTCAGGGGGTCAGCGACGCCGTCGCGCCGTCGCGCTAAGGAATCGAAGATTCGATTCGTAAGAAACGGTCGCTTCGCAGTTCGGCTCGCGATTTTCGCCTGTCCCGATTTGTGCGGCGGCTTTTTCGTTTAGCGGATCGTGACGGGAAACGGCCAGAACGAAAGAACGAACACGACGAGCGTTAAGAAAGCGATAATCGCCCGCTCCCCTCCTAAGTTTTGCGCTTCGTCTATGACGCGCGGATGACGAAAGCGGAGTATGACGGCGAGCAGCACAACGTAAAGAAATCCGCTCGGCGCGTTGTGCCAGTGCCAACCCAATGCGGCCAACGCGCACATCACAATGAAAGCGGCATAGCCAGACCACTTGTGCGTGAGCTTACCGAGCGCCGAATAAATCGCGTGCCCGCCGTCTAATTGTCCGACCGGGATTAAGTTTAGACTCGTCACCACGAGTCCGATCCACGCCGCGAAGTAAAACGAATTAGGAGCCAGAAGTTCCGTGTTGACGTTGAGCGCGCGGGCGAAGAGGCGCAGCAGAAGCGGATCGTTGAAGATGATCACTCCTGTCTGATCGGGCGGGAAGGGCGGGGCGGGTTGCGCCGTCAAGAATCCGAGCAGTGCGACGGGCAGGATAACCGCGAATCCGGCGAGCGGCCCTGCAACGGCGACATCGAAAAGCGCGCGGCGCGAAGGAACGGGGGATTTAATTTTGATAAACGCGCCGAAAGTTCCGGCAAGAAAAAGCGGCGGCGCAGGGATAAAAAAGGGAAGCGTCGCGCGCATACCGTAGCAGCGACAAGCGATGTAGTGCCCGGCTTCATGCGCGAGGAGGATGGCGACGAGCGAAACAGAAAAAGCCACGCCCTGCCAGAGTATCGTCGGATGCGCGAAGGCGTTTGCGATCACTAAACTCGTCGTGCGTAGATAGTAAACGGGGAAGCGAAGCGCCTCATCCATCCACGTTGCTGGCGCGGCCAAGTCCGGCTCAGGCAGCTCGGCGGTGGCAAGCACGATGCCTGCGAGCGTCGTGGTTAAAAGTGTGAGAAGAAAGAGCGCGATGTGTTTGCGCCATTCGCGCGCGGTAGGACGCGAATGAGTCTCTAAATGTTCGATAAAGAAAAGCTGCGCATCGTTATCATAGTGCGGTGCTTTGAGTAATTCTGACAAACTCGTAGATGGAATAAGCAGATAGGCTATGAGCAATAGAAAATGAGGAACTCTTGCTGCTTACTGCTCACTTTCTTCAGTATTCCGCCTTGGGCGCGAGTTCCGCGTCCATCGCTTCCGTTTCGTCTTCACCGGCGAAGCCGCGCGCCTGAAGTTCTTTGCCGGGTTTGAAGCGAATGGTTTTGCCTGACGGGATGGAAACCTCTTCGCCCGTGCGCGGGTTGCGCCCGATGCCGCGCTTGCGGGGTTTAACGACAAAGACGCCGAAGCCGCGCAACTCGATTCGTTCGCCGCGCGCCAGCACCTCTTTCATCGAATTGAAAAGGGCATCCACCGCCTGCTCCGCTTTCATCTTAGAGACGCCGGTGCGATCCGCCACACGGTTTACGATGTCGAGTTTGATCACTTGTGTCTTTGTCCTTCCCTATTTCCTACGAATGAATCAACGGTTATCAAATGCGTGGAGCGTAGCGCGCGCGCTCCGGCGGTTGATGATAGGAACCGGAGATCATAACTGTCAAGGGAGAGGCGGGGCGCGACGAGCTTGTGGCGTCAGTGCGTTGACAAAGCTTGAAGCGGAAAGCTAACCTCGAAACGGTTGAAGGAAACGAAAATTATGTTTCGACGACGAAAGAAATTCGAGCCGCTCGCCTTTATCGGAGCGGACGACGACCGCGACCTCGAAGTTTACCGTCCCGACCGCGCGGCGCGTCAACATTTCCGCCGCGAAGCGGGGCTTCTCTTACGCGACGTTGTTTTCGCCGCCGCCTTCGCCGTCCTTGTGATCGTCTTTATCATTCAGCCGGTCAAAGTCGAAGGCTCGTCCATGCTTCCGCGCCTGCACGACGGCGAGCGAATCTTCGTCAACAAACTCGTTTACTACGGACTGCCGGAATTGGAGCGCGGCGACATCGTGGTGTTCTGGTTTCCCGACGACCCGTCGAAGAGTTACATCAAGCGCGTGATCGGACTGCCCGGCGAAACGATTGAGGTGCGGGACGGGCGCATACTCGTCAACGGCCGCGAAATCGTCGAGCCTTACCTCGATTCGCAACGCAACGTCGCGCGCGTTAACGAACCGCCGCGCCGCGTCAAAGATCATTACTACTTTGTGATGGGCGACAATCGTGATCGTTCGAGCGACTCGCGCGATTGGGGGCTTGTGCCGGAGAAGTACATCTATGGCAAAGCTTTGCTTCGCTTTTGGCCGCTGGACGTTGCGGGCGTCATCCGGCACGAAACCGATTACAACGAGTTGCCAGCTTCTTCTTCTCCGTCCGCCGACACCGACGACAATAATAATGCACCGCTCACGGACGACACGGGCGGACTTGATCGGTAAGATGAATTTATCGCGGGCGCGCCGGATGAATGAAAGCGGGGGATGGAAAGTTAGTGTTGAGTTTGCGTTGAGAAGATGAAAGTTGCCCTCAAGACGTTGTTGATGATGTTCTACGCGCCCGCACGCGCTCTAGCGGACGTGCGCGACCGCGCCCCGCTCAAAGAAGCGATTCTGTTCGCACTCGTCGCAAATCTCGTTTACGTCGTCTGCGCGCAGTTGCCTTACCTCGCCAATCTCTTTGCTACGCGCGGCGCGCTGGTGATCCTAGGGTTACTGTTTCAAGCGGCAAATTCGCTTTTGTTGCTCGCGCTCGTCTTCACGCCGCTGACGATTCTCTTCGCCAACCTCTTCGAGCGGCGCGGAAATTTCAATCTTGTATTGCGGCAGGAATACGCTTCTGCTCTCTCCGTCTTTCTCTACGCGCTTGCGGCCGTAAGCCTGATCGCCATCCCGCTTGCGTTGTTCGCCAGAGCCGCCAACCTCGACGCTGCGTTCGCGCAGTGGTACATCGAATCCGTCGCGGGGGCGGAACGCGAGCTTGGAACCGACTCACCGTTCACAGCCTACCAGCGACTCGTCGCCGCCAACCCGCAAGTTCTGATGCAAGGCTTGTTGACTTTGTTGACGTTGCCGCTCCTCACCTTCTACTTTCTTACGGGAACGCGCGAACTGTTTCGCACGTCGTGGTGGCGCGCCATCCTTATTGTGTTCGCCAGCGCCGTCGTGACCGTCATCGCTTCGCCATTAGTAGCGCTCCTCAGTTCTCTCTTGGCTTCGCCGTTCCTCATCCTGCTGCTCTTCTTTCTGCTGCGCGGCTACTTCGGCGAACTCGTGCGTTCGCAACGGGCGCGCGCTTCCTTCAAACAGAATTTAGAAGCTGCAACGCTGAACCCGGCCGACGCCTCGGCACACTACAATCTCGGATTCATCCATCTCAACCGCAACGAACTCGAAGAAGCCCGCGCGCGCTTCAACCGCGCCGTCGAGATCGATCCAGAAGAGACGGACGCGCATTATCAGCTCGGCTGTCTCGACCGTAAAGCAAACGAGCTGACGGAAGCGATCAAACACTTCGAGCAAGTTGTCTCAAACGATCAAACGCACGCGCAGCATGAAATCTGGCGCGAGATCGGCGCGACCTACCTCGCCGCGAATCAATTCACGGACGCGCACGACGCCCTCGAACGATTCCTCGACTCTCGCCAGTCCGACCCGGAAGGTCTCTACCTCATGGGTCGCGCCCTCGCTGGCATGAATCGCGGACGCGAAGCGGCCGAGTTTATGCGACGCTGCATCGAAGCCGTCCAAACCGCGCCCGCCTACAAGCGCCGCACCGACGCGCGCTGGATGAGCGAAGCGCAACAATTCCTGCGCACGCTTGAGGCGCAAAGCGCGTGATTTTAATTCCAAAATTCTTACTCTCAAACTTCAGATTTCAAGTTTGAAATGACCGATTCCAGCAAAACATCAACAACACAAAAACCGGCCTTGCTCGTGCTCGAAGACGGTCGCGCGTTTCGCGGTCGCGCGTGGGGAGCAAGCGGCGAACGCTGTGGCGAGATCGTCTTTAACACTTCGATGAGCGGTTATCAAGAGGTCTTAACCGATCCGTCATACGCCGGGCAGATCGTCTGTATGACTTATCCGCTCATCGGCAACTACGGCGTGAACTCTGAGGACGCCGAATCCGCGCGCCCGTGGGTCGAAGGCTTTGTGGTGCGCGAGGCGAGCCGCACGGCGTCGAACTGGCGCAGCGAAGGCACGCTCGACCACTACCTGAAAGATTGGAACATCCCGGCGATTGACCGCGTTGACACGCGCGCCCTCGTCCGCCACATACGCTCGCGCGGGGCGATGCGCGCGTGTCTCTCAAGCATTGATCTGGATGAAGCGAGCTTGCTTGAGAAAGCGCGCAAGTCGCCCGCGATGGAGAATCGTGAGTTGGCAAGCGTCGTGACGTGCAAAGAAAAATATGAGATCGGGGCGGAAGGCGAGGAGCGTTTTCATGTTGTGTGTTATGACTTCGGCGTGAAGCGTAACTCTCTCAGGGAACTTGCGCGTTTGGGCTGCCGCGTCACGGTCGTGCCCGCCGCAACGTCTGCGGAAGAAGTTTTGACCTTTCGTCCCGACGGCGTTTTTCTCTCAAACGGCCCCGGCGATCCGTCCTCGATGAAAGATGTGATCGAGGAAATCCGTCGTTTGACCGAAGCGCAGACGCCGACCTTCGGCATCTGTTTTGGTCATCAACTGCTGGGTCGCGCTTTCGGCGCGGCGACTTACAAACTCGCGTTCGGTCATCGCGGCGGCAACCAGCCCGTGAAGGATTTGACGACAGGGACGGTCGAGATCACTTCACACAATCACGGCTTCGCGGTTGACGCCGCGACCCTGCCGCCGGATGTCGAAGTCACACACTCAAACTTAAACGACAACTGCGTTGAGGGTTTGCGCCACATGCGTCTGCCCGTCTTCTCTGTGCAATACCACCCGGAAGCCGCGCCGGGCCCGCACGACGCGGCGCATCATTTCCGGCGTTTCATAAAATTGATGGAAGAAAAAAGGTAACACTGGAGTTAACCGCCGCGCCGCCAACTTTGAAGATAAAAAGGCCACCTATTTTGCGTGTCCGGTTTAGCGACTTGTTAAGACGGCTCTGCTTTCGGTCATCATGGGGTAGCCGGATTTATATCGGGAGAGACTACGGTCAGAGGGGCCTCGACACGGCTTGTCCCTATAACTCCGATCATTGTGGTCCTACCTGGCCTGACGCCACGGAACACTCCAGATGTCCTTAATGTTCTGCTGCGACCACATGTCGACGGGCGGGTGTACCCCGCTCCCGACGTTGAAAAACTCGGCTGTGTAGACAGAGAACCACACCGGCGGCAGCGGGCGGCCTTTAGCATCGTTGGCGACCACGCGGAAACTGACGGTTTCACCCACACGAATCGTCGCGCTAGACGGATCGATGCGCGGGGTCCAGCCCGGAGGCAGCACAAAGCCGGTGCTCTCCAGCGTGGCCGAACCGACACCCGCAGTGACATGAAACTCTCCGGGGGCAATGCCCTGAACTAGGCCGTCAGGTCGAACGCGCACCACACCGGACTGAGGCGAATCCCAAATGTCAGCCCTCACGTCAGACGGGAGGCAGTCCGATTCCACCATCTTTCCGATCTTGAACTGCATGGTCCCGCCAACCAGCAGCGGGTTCGCTACGCCTTCAGATAGGATACACAGCTGTCCGCTTCGCTGTTGACTTCCGTGCATGCAGGACAACGTAGCGGCTGCTAGGACAACTAAGGCGAGAATACACAGCCTGCTCTGCTTCATAAGTGACCCCATGTACAGTCTCAATCTCCTTAGCGGCATGACTACTTGTTATACAGGCTGGTTCCAGATAACACGCTTATAAGCGTGTTATCTGGAACGAATCTGGATAATCACACTTTATCACATATCCTAAATCCGGCAATTTTACTGCGGAAGCGCGTTTGCGGTCGGAGCAGGTTGAGGTGTTGTCGCAGGTGCTGGCGCGACCGGGGCGGGCGCAGGCGCGGTGTTGCCGGTTGTCGGCGGGGCGGCGAGAGCTTGATCGGCCGGTTTGAGCAAGTCGGCCACGAGTCCTTCGCTGCCCTTGTGTTCGAGCCAGTGGCGGTAAGTGACGGAGATGATCGCAACGGCCGGGATCGCAAGGAAAATCCCGGCGAGTCCCGCGAGTTCCTCGCCGCAGAGAATCG
>JACCYN010000207.1 GCA_013696465.1 Pyrinomonadaceae bacterium | reverse complement strand
AGGACGCTTAATAAATGTTTCAACAACTGATCGCCACCGCACCGACGTGGATCAATCTGCCTTTGCGCATCGCGCTCGGACTGGTCTTCATCGGGCACGGGGCGCAGAAGGTTTTCGGAATTTGGGGCGGCAAAGGTTTGAATGAATTTATCGCGGGCACGCCGCCGCTCGGTTTGCGCCCGGCGTGGTTGTGGATGGGTGCGGCGGCTTTTGCGGAATTAATCGGCGGCGTGCTGGTGCTCGTCGGATTTCTGACGCGGCTCGGCGCGTTGATGATCGTGCCCGTGATGCTCGTGGCGATCTTCGGCGTGTCTTGGGGCGGGTTCTTTCTGCCAAAAGGGTTTGAGTATGCGCTTGTTCTGCTCTGCATCGCGTTTGCGCTCGTCTTCGCGGGCGGCGGGCGGCTTTCGGTTGACGAAAAACTAATGCACTCACGTGGACGGAGAAGACGGTAAAGGGGATTTTCGTTTTTAGATTGCCGATTTTGATTTGTAGTTTGTGATTCTGAAATTTCAGATTTGTAATTACAGACTTAGAGCGGCTAAGAAAAGTTATTAAGCCACGCATAAACACGAATCATCACCGCAAATAAAAGCTCATCAAAATCGCAAATCTAAAATCAAATTTTTCATGAAGCGTTCTCCACTGCTCGTTATCTTCATCACCATCTTTATTGACTTAGTTGGCTTCGGAATCGTGATTCCGATTCTGCCGTTCTACGTGCAGGATGAACGCTTCGCGGCGAGTCCGAGCATGGTCGGGTTGTTGTTTGCCTCCTACTCGTTGATGCAGTTCCTCTTCACGCCCGTTTTAGGTCGCCTCTCGGACAAATACGGGCGTCGTCCGGTGTTGTTCTGGAGCATCATCGGAACCGGCGTGGGCTTCCTGATGATGGGCGCGGCGACTACGCTCTGGATGCTTTTCGCCGGGCGCATTCTCGACGGCATCACGGGCGGCAACATCTCGACGGCGCAAGCCTACATCGCCGATGTGACGAAACCGGAAGAGCGCGCGAAGGGTATGGGGTTGGTCGGCGCGGCCTTCGGTTTAGGGTTTATCTTCGGTCCGGCGCTCGGCGGAGTCCTTAGTCGCTGGGGCATCGAAGTGCCGCTCTATTTCGCCGCCGCGCTTTCGTTCCTCAACGCTACGCTGCTTTACTTCACGCTCCCTGAATCTTTAGACAAAAATCATCCGGCGCGCACCGCTACACGGCTCGGTTTGACGAAGATGTGGGGCGCGCTCGCGCAATCAAGATTAGGTTTGATCGTCGCAATTTATTTTCTTCTCATCGTTGCCTTCTCGATGATGACTTCGAGCTTCGCGCTCTACACGATGTACCGCTTCGGCTTTGACGCTCAGCAGAACGGTTACATCTTCACGTTTATCGGCATCGTTGCCGTCGGCGTCCAACTCTTGATCGTGCGGCGCTATGTGCGACGCTATGGCGAGATGCCGTTCGTCGTCAGCGGCTTGTGGATGCTGCTGGCGGGACTCGCGGCGATTCCGCTTGTCGGGCCTGCGCAGGGCGGACTCGTCGCGTTGCTGCTCGCCGGAGGCTTCGTCTCCGTCGGCAACCAACTTGCGACGCCGCTTTTAACGAGTCTCGCTTCAAAGTCCGTCGGCGCCGACGTGCAGGGTGGAACGCTCGGCATGATGCAATCATTGGGCAGCCTCGCGCGCTTCGTCGGCCCCCTCGTACAGTCATTTTTGATCTACAGCGCCACCGCCGCGCGGGGCATTGACGATCACAGTTTGCGCGTCACGTTTTGGACGGCCGCCGCGATCACGTTTGCAGCGTGCCTGCTCGCCTTCTACCTGCGAATGCGCGCGGACGCGACAGATTACACGGGCGCGAACTTGACGGCAACGAGCGGCGGTTAAGTTAATCTCCATTCTTTCAACGCAAGTTTATGAGATGCTCGCCAGCCACATCGCTTCAGGAATATGCGCGCGGCGTGGCGGGCGGACTGCTTTTTAGTTTGCCGCTACTGTACACGATGGAAGTGTGGTGGACGGGATTCAACGCGCACCCCTTTCGGCTGCTTGCTTACGTTCTGACGACCTTTCTCCTTCTGCTCGGCTACAATCGCTACGCGGGATTGCGACGCGACGCAAATTTCCTCGAAGTGGCGATTGATTCAATCGAGGAGATGGGCATCGGCATCGTCGTCGCCGCGTTAATGCTGTGGCTGCTGGGGCGCATCACGTTTGATCTAGGGGCGAATGAGATCGTCGGTAAGATCGTGATCGAAGCGATGACAATCGCCATTGGTGTCTCGGTCGGCACGGCGCAGTTCGGCGGTCAGGGCGATAACGGGACGGCGGCGGACAAGCGCGGTGTGA
>JACCYN010000159.1 GCA_013696465.1 Pyrinomonadaceae bacterium | reverse complement strand
GCTGCGGCGGCGTGTTAATCCCGCCGTACTTGTTAAAGGCATTCAATGCCGGATCGTTGTATTTGAAAAATGCGCTGCCGTGAAAATCGTTCGTGCCGTTTTGCGAAACGACTTCGACCTGCGCGCCAGAGTTGCGTCCCTGCTCCGCCGAGTAAGTGCTTGAGGTTACGCGCACTTCTTTGACGGATTCTTGATTCGGGGTGACGACCGCCGCGCCGCCAAACTGAAGGCTGTTGACGCTCACGCCATCAATCTGAAAATTATTGTTTGAGATGCGCTGGCCGTTGGCGGAGATCGGAACTTGGTTTTCGCTTTGAAAAACTGACGAGTTTGAGCCGCCGGGACCCGCCACGTTTCCATCATCGCCCGGACTGTTTGGAAATCCAACCGATGCACCGCCACCACTGCGCGCGCCGGTGCCGAGGATGCCGGGCGTTAGTCGCAGCAGTTCGTAGGGGTCGCGCCCGACCTGCGGAAGGTTGCGCACTTCAGCCGTAGTGACGACGCCGGAGACGTTGGCGTTCTCCGTTTGCAGGGCAGTTGAGTTCGTGTCTGTGATCGTCACTGATTCGGTTATTTGGCCGGTCGTGAGCGTTAAATCGAGTCCCTGCGTTTCTTCGGCGGCGATGGCGAAGTTTTCCACCACCGCGCGATTAAAACCCGTCTGCTCGGCGGTCACCGTATATGCGCCGGGTGGTAAAGATGAAAAACGGTAGAATCCTTCATCGTTGGTCGTTACCGTCTGCGTCCGCTGGGTTTCGTTGCTCGTGAGCGTGACGGTCGCGCCCTGCACGACACCGCCCGCCGGGTCGGTCACGGTGCCTTGTAGATTAGCTTTGAATTGTGCTTGGGCGGCGGCGGCGAACAGCAACACGACCATCGCGCAGAAAAATGTGCGGGGAAGAATCGAGAACATTCGACGCATGGGAAATCCTCCTGACGGGGAACTCGTTGGCGTTTATCCTGCGCTTAATTCTTTGGCTTGAATAAAAAACGCAGTTCGCACGGAGTTGTTAGAAGTGTCTCGGCGTTAAGACGCCGTTTGTGATTCAAGAAGAACCGGGTTAACGCGCTTACGACCTCAGGCTCTTGAACCTACGGATAAGTCTCGGCAACCTGCTTTTCGGAAGCGGAGAAGTTTAAGTCTTTATCTTGAATAATCACGCTACCACTTGAGATTAAAATTTTCAATGTTAATTTTCGCTAAATTTGATAGGCTAGAGACACTAACAGAAGTTCTTGTTCGTCTTTGTCGTGCGCGCTTCTGAATTGAGCTTCGGAAGCGTAAACTAAAAAGCTTCTCTCAAGATTTACAAAGTCAGCGAAAGCTCAGAGTTCGCGCGCTCGGTGTCACAAGTTTTACTTTCTCTTCTCGGCGCGCCTCTCTTTATCCTCGACCGATATGAATCCATCTAATGTAGAAGAAGGGACAACCAATTTCATGCGACTCGCCAGACAGCTTTCGATTCCTTTGATTGCCATCACGTTATTGATCTCAGGCTGCGTCAGCGCGCCGCAGCAGAACGCGAACGAAAACGCGCCGCGCAACAACACGGGCGCGGGCGGCAGGGTGCGCATCGGCTTTTCGATGGACACGCTTAAGGAAGAGCGTTGGCAGCGCGACAAGGAACTCGTCGAGGCGCGCGCCAGAGAACTCGGCGCAGACTTGGACGTGCAGGTTGCCAACGGCGACGACGCGGTGCAGCGAAACCAAGCGGAGAGTATGTTAACGAAGGGCGTTGATGTTCTGATCGTTGCTCCGCATAACGGCGAAGCAGCCGCCGCGATTGTCGAAGCCGCGCACCGACAGAGAATACCCGTCATTAGTTACGACCGTTTGATCAAAAATTCTGATGTTGACCTCTATGTTTCGCATCAAGTCGAAAAGATGGGCGAGATGCAGGCGAGGTATGCGATTGAGCACGCGCCAAAAGGCAACTACGTTCTCATCGGCGGCTCGCAAACTGATAACAACGCGATCCTGCTGCGCAAAGGGCAGATGAATATTCTGCAGCCCGTGATTGATCGCGGCGATATAAAAGTTATTTCAAACCAATTCGCGCGCGAGTGGCTCGCCAGCGAAGCTCTGCGCATCACCGAAGACGCGATGACGAAAACGGGCGGCGACATTCAGGCGGTTGTGGCCTCGAACGACGGAACGGCTGGCGGCGCAGTTCAAGCGCTCGGCGACCGTGCGAAATCAGTTATCGTTACGGGGCAGGACGCGCAGCTAGACGCCGTCCAACGCATCGTCGAAGGCCGCCAGAGCATGACGATCTACAAACAGATCAAGCCGCTCGCTTACAGCGCAGTCGAAAGTGCGATCAAACTTGCGCGTGGCGAAAAGCCGGAAGCTGCCGACAGAGTCAATAACGGTAAAATTGATGTGCCGTCGATCTTGCAAGAGCCAATCGCGGTTGACAAAAACAACGTGGTACAGACGGTGATCAAAGACGGCTACCACAAAATGGAAGACGTTTATAAGAATGTGCCGCGCGATCAGTGGCCGCAGACGACGGCGCAAGTCAGGACGCCGGGAGCGGAAAATAATTTTGTGCTCGCCCTTCTTCTTTCGCTACGGTTGGACGCGCGCGAACTTCTTCTTGCTTTTTGATCCAAAGTTTGAAAGTTGAGTTATGTCAATCGTGAGCGAAGCTCCGCTTTTGGAGATGCGCGAGATCACGAAAACGTTTCCGGGCGTGCGCGCACTGGATGGCGTATCGTTTAACTTGCGCGCGGGAGAGTTGCACGCGCTCGTGGGGGAAAACGGCGCGGGCAAGTCAACCTTGATGAAAGTCTTGGGCGGCGTCTATCCTCACGGCACTTACGGCGGCGAGATTTTCGTTGACGGGAAGGAGCATCGTTTCGGCGGCGTGCGCGAAGCGGAGGCGGCCGGAATCGCGGTTATTTTTCAAGAGCTTTCGCTTGTGCGCGAGATGTCGGTCGGCGAAAACATTTTTCTGGGGCGCGAGCCGCGTCGCTTTGGAATCATCCGCCGCGAAGAACTTTACAGCCGCGCCGCGCGTCTGCTCGAAAACTTGCATTTAGCCGTCGATCCGCACACTCCAATCAGCGAGCTAGGAATTGGTCAACAACAACTCGTCGAGATCGCCAAAGCCCTTTCACAAGAAGCGCGCATTCTCGTTTTAGATGAGCCGACCGCCGCGCTCGCCGATGCGGAAGTCGAAACGCTCTTTCGCATTCTCACGGATTTACGCGCGCGCGGCGTCGGGATGATCTACATCTCGCACAAGCTCGACGAAGTTTTCCGCATGTCGGATCGCATCACCGTGTTGCGCGACGGGCGCACGGTGGGAACTGACGAGACAAGCGAACTTGATGAACGGCGCGTGATCGCGCGGATGGTCGGACGCGAAGTTGGAGACATCTTTCCGCAGGCCGATCACCAGCGCGGGCAAGTTGTGTTTGAGGCGCGCGGCGTAACGGTTGAAGACCCGAACGCGCGCGACAAACTCCTCGTTGACCGCGTGAGCTTCGCGGTGCGCGCTGGCGAAGTCTTAGGCGTTGCGGGATTGATGGGTGCGGGGCGTAGCGACTTGCTGATGGCAATCTTCGGCGCACACGCGGGGCGCATGAGCGGCGAAGTTTTCATTGACGGTCAGACGGCGCGCATCGTGCGCCCTTCGGACGCGATCCGGCATGGATTAGGTTTCGTGACGGAAGACCGAAAGCGTTTCGGTCTTGTGCTCGATCAAACGATCTTAAACAACATGACGCTCGCGGGACTAAACAAACTTTCGGGGCGTTTTATCACTGATGAGGACGCGGAGGCAGTGGCGGGCGAGCGTGCGATGAGCGATCTTCGCGTCAAGGCAAACTCAACCTTAACCGTTGCCGGAACGCTCTCCGGCGGCAATCAGCAAAAGGTTGTGCTCGCTAAATGGCTGCTCACAAACCCGCGCGTGCTGTTTCTGGATGAGCCGACGCGTGGCATTGATGTCGGAGCGAAGCAAGAGATTTACCGTGAGATCAATCGGCTCGCGCGCGAAGGTTTGGCCATCGTGCTCGTCTCTTCGGAGTTGCCGGAAGTGCTCGGACTCTCTGACCGCGTGCTGGTGTTGCACGAAGGCCGCGTCACGGGAGAATTCACGCGCGCGGACGCGACGCCGGAAAAAGTGATGGCTTGCGCAACGGGACATGCGCAGGAGCGTGCGGCGTGAAAAAGCGGTGAATCGTAAGCCGTAAGTTTCGCTAAAGTCTTTTTGTCGAACTTGTCTCTTCGTAAAAAGAATTCTTATGAGTCGTTTAGATAATGAGCCTCTCATTAATCGCCCGGTTGCGACGGCAGACGTTGCGCCGCCGAGCGCCGTTGTGGAAGAAGCAACGGCGGGCGCGCCGCAAGTGCGCATCGGACGATTTCAAATCCCGACCGCATCTTTGCGCGCGTACACGATGCTGTTTGCGCTCGTCCTGATCTGGCTCTTTTTTCAGTGGGCGACGATTGACGAGCGGCATCCTTACGGGTTATTTCTCGGCGCGGTCAACTTCTCGAAACTCTTGCAGCAGATGGCTGTGACAGGTGTATTGGCGACAGGAATGTTAATGGTGATCGTCGCTGGACAGATCGATCTATCGGTCGGCGCAGTCGTTGGGCTGGCGGGCGGGGTGGCGGCGATGACGCAAGGCTACGGACTTGTGCCTTCGCTCGGCGCGGCGATTCTGATCGGTTTGTTAATTGGTGCGGTTCAAGGAAGCCTTGTGGCTTACGCCAACATTCCGGCGTTTATCGTTACGCTCGGAGGATTGCTCGCGTGGCGCGGTGTGATCTTAGGACTCACGAAGGGCGCGACGATTCCGGTTGAACTCCCCGTATTCAAATCGCTCGGCCGTGATTTCGTCGCGCCCGTCATCGGCATCGCGTTAGGCGTTGTGGCGATTGCAGCAATCGCGTGGCTCAGCATCCGGCGCAATCAAGCTAGACGGCGGCATAATCTCGCGGCGGCGGGCGCGGGCGTAACGGCGCTGCGCATCATTTTGCCCGCGCTCTTAATCATCGGGTTTGTGCTGTTGATGAACTCGCAAGGCGGCGTGCCAGTTCCCGTGATCGTTTTGCTCGCGGTCGCTATCGTCGGAGCTTTCTTGACGCAGCGCACGACGTTCGGGCGTTATCTTTACGCCATCGGCGGAAACCCCGACGCGGCGCGGCTCTCAGGCATCGGTTTACGAAAACATATTCTCGCCGCCTTCTGCGTGATGGGCGTGGTCGCCGGAATCGCATCACTATTGCACACAGCGCGTGTCGGTTCGGCGACGCCGGACGCAGGCAACTTGATGGAGTTGGACGCGATTGCGGCGTGCGTGATCGGCGGCACGAGCTTGATGGGCGGACGCGGCACGGTGTTCGGCGCAGTCGTCGGCGCGCTCATTATGGCGAGTTTAGACAACGGCATGTCACTCTTAGACGTGCAAAGTTACATTCAAAACATCGTCAAGGGCGCGGTGCTTGTCACCGCCGTCGGGTTCGACATGCTCGGTCGCCGTCGCGGATAAAACAACTTGCCGACAAGATCAATTCTTTCAACGTTTCTATTGCTCATCTGCGTTTGCGCTTCACATGCGCAAACGACAAACAATAATCTTGCGCCGGGTGCGCCGGGCAAAGATGCCCAGTGGGAAAGCGCGGGCAAAGAGGCGGTTGGAACATCAAACACGCTTGAATCGAAAGTGTGGTTTACGCTGCGCGACGGCGTGATGACCGAAGTCTATTATCCGACTGTGGATGTGGCGAACGTGCGCCTGTTGCAGTTCGTCGTCGTGACTCCTGACCGCAAAGTTGAGACTGAAGCGGACGACACTACACACCGCGTTGAGATTCTTGATCCGCAATCGCTCTCCTTTCGTCAAACGAACAAAGCGAAAAACGGCGCGTACACGAT
>JACCYN010000149.1 GCA_013696465.1 Pyrinomonadaceae bacterium | reverse complement strand
TCGGCCACGAGTCCTTCGCTGCCCTTGTGTTCGAGCCAGTGGCGGTAAGTGACGGAGATGATCGCAACGGCCGGGATCGCAAGGAAAATCCCGGCGAGTCCCGCGAGTTCCTCGCCGCAGAGAATCGCCAGCACGACCGCGAGCGGGTGCAGGTGGATGCCCTGCCCGATGATGCGCGGATAGATCACGTAATCGTGAACGATGCGCAGCACGACGAGGAAGACGAAGACGGCGAGAGCTTGGTTAGGTGATTCAAAGCTGGCGACGAGGACGGCGACGACGAGGACGGTCAACGGCCCTGCGAGCGGAATGAATTCGAGCAGCCCGGCAAGTATGCCGAGCGCGAGCCAGTAGTTGATGCCTATCGCAAAGAAGGCGGCGGCACACACGACGCCGATAAACAGACACGCGATCAATTGCGCGCGAATGTAAGCGGCGAGCGTGGTGTTTACGTCTTGGAAAAACTCGTCGCCGCGCCAGCGCAGACGCCCGCGCGGGAGCATCCGCAAAGCCGCGTCACGAAATCCTTCCGCATCTTTCAACAGGAAAAAGCCGAGAATCGGGATTAGCACGAGCCACGGAAGGTAGGCGAGCATCTCAACTGCGCCCGCCGCCGCGCCGCCCAAGTATTCTCGCGCCGCTTCGATGGCGCGCGGCGCGCCGTTGACAACGGCCGTCTGCGCGGCGGGCGGCAACCCCATGCGCTCCGTCAAACGGTACAGGCTGCGCGTGCGTCCTTGCAGCACTTCGACGTAATTCGAACTCTGGCGGATGAATTGATCGACTTGACCGACGACGCGCGGGATCAGAAAGTAGAGCGCGATTGCCAGCGCGCCGAAGATAATGAGATAGACGATGCCGACGGCGAGCACGCGCGGCATTGTGTATTCGCCGCCGCGAAGCTTAAAGGGACGGCGCACGAGATCGACGAGCGGCGAGAGCAGGTAGGCGAAGAAGATCGAGAGTACGACGAGCAGCAACACGCCTTCGAGCGCGTAAAGCAGCCACATTCCGGCGGCGACCGCGATCACAATAAAGATGATGCGAAGAATGGCGCGCGTCTGTGGCCACGTCGCTTCGGCGACGGCGACGGCCGTCGTCTCCGCTTGCTGAGCCGCCTCGTTCGCTACCGTTTGCTCTGCCATTTCTTACAAAATCCCTTCGCGCTTTTTTGTCCGTGTCGGACTGTCTTAACTTTCCTACGCGCTAATGATGCCTTACATTCTCGCGTAAATACAACAGTGACTTGAAAACATGCCTGCGCGCTTTTCAATTCTTCAATGTGCAAAATCGGCGTCTTCGTCTTCGCCGTTAGATTCGTCGGAAGCTTGGCGCGCGGCAGGCTCCCACACGAGTCCGCGCCATTCATCCGTGGCGTCGAGCAATTGCAGCGCGGCGAGCGGTTGCGCCGGATTGCGTTCGACGCGCAAGACTTCGGCGACAACCTGCAAGCGCGTCCCGCCTTCGTCAATGACGAGCAGCCGGATGCGGCTGCCGACATCGGGCAACTGCTGCAAATGCACAAGGGCACTGCCGGGCCCGACGTTCTCGGTTGCGCCATCCGTCACGACGCGCTCGCCCGAATCCGTGTCGTCCCATTCGGCGCGCACCGGAATGCTGATCATGTAACGCGACGCAGCGCGTTGATCAATTGCGACATTGCGAATCATAATGTTCTCTCCTAACGAAACTTAAGACGGGCGTTTAGAGTGTAGAAATCACGAACATCGTTTTGTTCACGTAATTTATAGCAATTTCTTATTCTTCCTCGGCGCGTAGTTTTTCAAGCACCGAAAAATCTTCGAGCGTCGTTGTGTCGCCTGTCGTTGTGCTGCCCGCCGCGATCTCGCGGAGCAGGCGGCGCATGATCTTGCCGGAGCGCGTTTTCGGCAAGCTGTCTGTAAAGCGTAAATCGTCGGGGCGGGCGAGCGCGCCGATCTCTTTTGTGACGTGGCGGCGCAATTCCTCGCGCAGTTCATCGGAAGCCGCGTGCTGACCTTCGAGTGTAACGAAAGCGACGATGGCAGAGCCTTTCAGATCATCGGGGCGACCGACAACCGCCGCCTCCGCGACCGCTTCGTGCGATACGAGCGCGCTCTCTATTTCCATTGTGCTCAAACGATGTCCACTCGTATTGATCACGTCGTCAACGCGCCCCATGATCCAGAAATATCCATCCTCGTCACGCCGCGCGCCATCGCCCGCGAAATACGCGCCGGGAAACTCCGACCAATAACCTTTGCGGTAGCGTTCATCGTCACCCCAGATCGTCCGCAGCATCGAAGGCCACGGCCGACGAATGACAAGGTAACCGCCCGCGTTCGCGGGAACTGATTCGCCGCTCTTCGCCACAACGTCCGCCTCGACTCCGGGCAAGGGAAGCGTGGCGGAGCCGGGTTTGGTCGCGGTCGCTCCCGGTAGCGGCGCGATCATGATCGCGCCCGTCTCGGTCTGCCACCACGTATCAACAACCGGGCAACGCTCCGCGCCGATAACCTTGCGATACCACATCCATGCTTCCGGGTTGATCGGCTCGCCCACCGTGCCGAGCAAACGTAGGGATGAGAGATCGTGTTTGCGTACCCATTCTTCGCCCCACTTAAGGAAAGAGCGGATCGCGGTCGGCGCGGTGTAGAAGATGTTGACGCCGTGACGCTCGACGATCCGCCAGAACCGCGATGGGTCGGGATGGTTCGGCGCGCCCTCGTACATGAGAACGGTCGCGCCGTTTGAAAGCGGGCCGTAGACGACATAAGAGTGACCCGTCACCCAGCCGATGTCGGCCGTGCACCAGTAAACATCTTCGTCGCGGATGTCGAAAACCCAACTGGTGGTGAGGTGTGTGCCGAGCAGGTAGCCGCTCGTGGTGTGCAGGATGCCTTTCGGTTTTCCGGTCGTCCCCGAAGTGTAGAGGATAAACAGCGGATGCTCGCTCGGCAACTCTTCGGCCGGGCAGACGGGGGAAGCGACGTGCATCAGTTCGTGCCACCAGTGATCGCGCCCATCCTGCATCGCAACGTCTCCGCCCGTGCGCCGGACGACGACGCAATGCTCGATTGTCGGAGTTGATTGTAGAGCTTCGTCAACCGCAGGCTTCAAGGGTATCTCCGAGCCGCGCCGCCACCCGCCGTCGGCGGTGACGACAAGTTTGCAACCGGAATCGTTGATGCGATCACGCAGGGCTTCCGCCGAGAAACCGCCGAAGACCACGTTGTGCGTTGCGCCGATGCGCGCGCACGCAAGGCACGCAATCGCCAGCTCCGGGATCATCGGCATGTAGAGCGCCACGCGGTCGCCAGTGCGGACGCCCAAGCTCTTCAAAACATTTGCAAAGCGGCAGACTTCCGAATGCAGTTGCGCGTAAGTGAGCGTGCACACTTCGCCCGGTTCGCCTTCCCAGATGATCGCGGCTTTGTTACGGCGGTGAGTCGTGAGATGACGATCAAGGCAATTGTATGAGACGTTCGTTGTGCCGCCGACGAACCATTCGGCGTGCGGTTCACTCCACTTCAACACCGTGTCCCAACGCTTGAACCAATGCAGTTCTTCCGCCATGCGCGCCCAGAACGCTTCGGGCGCATCGCGGGCTTCGCGGCGCAAGCGTTCGTAATCTTCAATGGAGTTGATGCGCGCGCGGTGGGCGAACTCGGCGGGCGGGGGAAAGACGCGCTCCTCGTGAAGCACGGAATCAATGTTTGACGTTGATGAAGACATAACTCTCAGATCAGAATTTCTGCGAACGGATCGCGCGGCCGCGCAAAAGTCTTAGCGACAACAGTGATCGCCGTAAAGCGTTGTCTTGTGTACCACAAACGGCTTCGGGTAAACAATAGTTCGCCGCTTACATAGTTGAGAGCTGATTTGGAAATAGAAGCCCGCCCCGCTTGTTTTGATCTCGTGCGCCGGAGGCTTCACTAAGAACGGCGTGCTATAATTTCTTTCCGCAATGAATAAGGTTGGAATCTATATTCACATTCCGTTTTGCCGCTCGCGCTGCTCCTATTGCGATTTCGCCACCGGAGCATACGACGCCGAACTGTGCGAACGCTATGTCAGCGCGGTGGCGAAAGAGATCAGTTCGTTTGACGCTGGCGACCATGAGGTTGATACGATCTACTTCGGCGGCGGCACGCCCAGCCTGCTCACGCCCGCGCAAGTCGAAACGATCCTTGACAGTGTGCACAAACAATTTCATGTCGCCGCGCAAACGGAAACGACGATAGAGATGAATCCGGGCACAGTGACACGAGAGACGCTTCGCGCTTACCGCACGCTTGGCATCAACCGCGCGAGCTTTGGCGCGCAGACCTTCGACGACGAACACTTGCGCCGCTTGGGTCGCACGCACACCGCCGCCGACACACGCCGCACGTTCGACGATCTGCGCGCAGGCGATTACGAAAACATCAGCTTCGATCTTATCGCCGCGCTGCCCGGCCAAACGATTGACGCATGGTCGTCAAATCTCGACCGAGCTTTGCGCCTGCGTCCCGAACATCTCTCGCTTTATCTTTTAGAGATTCACGAAGGCACGCCGCTCGCCGAGCAACTTAAGCGCGGGCGGCTGCCTCAACCGGATGAAGATGCGTCCGCCGAGATGTATCGTCTCATGCTCGCGCGCACATCCGACGCAGGCTACGAGCATTACGAAATCTCAAACTTCTGTCTCCCCGGCTACGAATCACGACACAACACGAAGTATTGGACGTGCGCGCCCGTCTTCGGCTTTGGTTGCTCGGCGCATTCTTTCGACGGACGAAACACGCGCTGGTCAAACGAGCGCGACGCGCGGCGTTACGTTGAAGCGATTGAAAGCGGGCGCGCAGCCGTCGTTGAGACAATCGAACTCGATGCGCGCGAACTCTCAGCCGAAAATCTTTTTCTCGGCTTGCGGCTCATGCGCGGTATTGATCTTCCCGAACACCAAGCGCGTTTCAATCAAGACGTGCGAATCAAATACGAAGACGATCTCGCGCGCTTGAAGGAAGCCGGGTTAATAGAACTTTCCGACGAACGCCTGAAGTTAACTCGCTCCGGCGCACTGCTCTCGAACGAAGTTTTTGCGGCGTTCGTGTAAGTGTGTCTGGACATGCGGAAGCGTCGCTCTGCTCGTGAAATTCACAGGAACTTAAGGTATGAAAATAATTTCGGCTGCGTTAATGCTCGCCCTCTTTTTTTGTTTCGCCGGACTGTGCCGTGCGTCTGCCAACGAGGCGAAGATCAAACGCCTAGATGGAAGCACCATCTCGGCAGCAGAGATCGAGCGCGCAGTGACAAAGTTAATGAGCGCGGCGCGTGTCACAGGCATCGGCATCGCCATCATTAACGACTCGAAGATCGTTTACGTTAACGGTTTCGGCTTCAGGAACAAGGAAGGGCGTCAGCCTTTAACCGCTGACACGGTGATGTACGGGGCGTCGTTTACGAAAGCCGTTTTCGCATTCCTCGTGATGCAACTCGTCGAAGAGGGCGCGCTCGATCTGGACAAACCGGTATACCGGTATTTAGAAAAACCGCTGCCGGAATATGAGAAGTATAAAGATTTGGCGGGCGACGAAAGATACAAGCTGATCACCGCGCGGATGCTGCTGAGTCATACGAGCGGCTTCCCCAACTGGCGGTGGTTTAATACGGACGAAAAACTTGACATCAAATTCGCGCCCGGCTCGAAATACAGCTACTCAGGCGAAGGCATCAACCTCTTGCAGTTCGTTATCGAAGTAGGGATCAAAAGAAACGTCGGGGAGATGATACAGGAAAGAATCTTCAAGCCCTTCGGCATGACACGCACAAGCATGACGTGGGAAGCGCGCTTCGAGGGCGATCACGCGATTGGCTACGACGAAAACGAAAAACCTCTAGGCCATCGAAAGCGAAACAGAGTGCAAGCCGCAGGTTCGATGGATACGACGATTTCGGATTATGCGAGATTCATGCAAGCGGTGATGCAGGACAAAAATTTGCGACTGCGATTTAGAAACGAGATGTTGACGCCGCAGATTGGAATCTTTTCCAAACAGCAGTTTCCGACTCCATCTAGCGAGACGACCGAAGAGAACCGAAGGATCGAACTATCATACGGGCTTGGTTGGGGATTGTTTCGCACGCCCTTCGGCAAAGCTTATTTCAAAGAGGGGCACGACGACGGGTGGGAAAATCACTCGGTTTGCTTCCCCGACAAAAAAATAGCCGTCGTGTTGATGTCAAACAGCTCCAACGGCGACAGCATCTTCAAAGAACTGCTAGAGATTCTGATCAAAGACAAGTACACGCCTTGGAAGTGGGAGGGCTATACCCCGTACAATGTGAACGGTTGAAAGGCGCGCCGTGAAATTCCGACAACCATGAAGCTTATCGATCTACGCAGCGACACCGTTACAAAACCGACGCCCGCGATGCGTCGCGCGATGATGGACGCGGAAGTGGGCGACGACGTTTACGGCGAAGACCCAACCATGAATCTTCTGCAAGAGCGCGCGGCGGAAATCTTCGAGAAGGAAGCCGCGCTGTTTGTTCCGACCGGATCGATGGGCAATCAGATCGCCGTCAAGTTACACACGCGACCCGGCGCGGAAGTGGTGATCGAAGAGCGCGGACACATTTACAATTATGAGATGGCGGCGATGTCCGCGATCTCCGGCGCGCTCGCCCGCCCGGTGAAAAGCGCGGACGGAAGCGGCCTCCTTGAGTGGGGTGATATTGAAGCCGCGATTCACGCGAACGACGCGCCCTACTACGTCGCGCCGACCAAACTCATCGCGCTTGAAAATTCGCACAACCTCGCGGGCGGCGCGGTGATGACGCGCGAACGCACCGAAGAACTTTGCGCGCAAGCGCATCGGCTGGGCATCCCGGTACACCTTGACGGCGCGCGCATCTTCAACGCAGCCGTCTCGCTTAACGAATCGGTCGCCGCGCTCGCGCGTCCAGCAGATTCCGTGATGTTCTGTTTGTCGAAGGGCTTGGGCGCGCCAATCGGTTCGATGTTGCTGGGCACGAAAGACTTTATTAATGAAGCGCGTGCGTGGCGTAAACTCCTCGGCGGCGGGATGCGGCAAGCGGGCGTGATTGCGGCGGCCGCGCTCGTCGCGCTCGAAGAATCGCCAGCGCGCCTCGCGGATGATCACAGAAACGCGCGCCGCCTCGCCGAAGGTTTGGCGGAGATTGAGGGCGTCGAAGTTGATCTTAGGAGAGTCATTACCAACATCGTGATCTTCGATGTCGCGGAAACAAACTTGGACGCAAACACCGTTTGCGCCGAGTTGCAGAAGCGCGGCGTGCTCGCTTCCGCCTTCAGTCAAAGGCGAATCAGAATGGTAACGCACTACGACGTTTCGCGCGACGACATTGACCGCGCGCTCGCAGCGTTGCAAAGCGTGATCGAGGAGCGAAGAGCGCAAAGCGGAAGCGAAGAACGCGGCGCAACCATCAGCGCACAGTGAGCGAAGCGAGTGATTCGTTTTGTTGCGATAAATTTCTGCTATGACACGACGAATGATCATCGCCATTGACGGCCCTTCAGGCGCGGGAAAATCAACGCTTGGCCGGATGCTGGCGCGCGAACTCGGCTTGCTCTATTTGGACACGGGCGCGATGTACCGCGCCGTGGCCTACGCCGCGTTGCGCTCCGGCGCAGACACGACGGACGGGGAAGCGATGGCGAAAGTCGCGCGCGAAGCCAACATCGAACTTGCGGGCGACCCCGATTCGCTTCAGGTGTTGCTCGACGGGCACGACATCTCGAAAGAAATTCGCAGCGAAGCGGCGGGACACTCCGCGTCCATCATTTCCGCGATCCCGAAGGTGCGCCGCGAACTCGTCCGCCGCCAACGCGAGTTGGGCGCGCGCGGCGGCGTCGTTTTAGACGGGCGCGACATCGGCACGGTTGTGTTTCCCGACGCCGACGCAAAGTTTTTCCTCACCGCAACGCCCGAACAACGCGCCGGACGCCGCTACGATGAAGAACGACGGCGCGCGCCCGACCTGAACTACGAAGAAATCTTGCACGACATCAACGCGCGCGACAACCGCGACTCTTCGCGTACCGATTCGCCGCTTGCCATCGCCGACAACGCCGTTGTGTTTGACACGACAGAGCTTTCGATTGAAGAAGTCTTCGGGCGCATGTTGGAAGTCGTGCAGAGTAAAATCGCAAGCCAAGGGCATTCGCATTCTTCAGAGAGGAGTTGAGGTTGGACGACAAGCGCGCGCTCCTTCAGCACTTCCTTGCCGCCCTCGCTTACCGCACGCAGAAAGCCCTGCGCGATGCGCCGGAGACTTTCTTTTCCTTTCGCGCCGCCCCGAAAGTCAGAACGCCGTATGAACTCGTGCAACACATGGAAAGCGTTCTCGGCTACGCGCGAACTTTCTTCATCGGAGGAGAATATAATCAGGAGCCGCTCGCGGATTTTCAAGCAGAAGTGATCAGACTTCATGCGACCATTGAGGAGTTGGCGAATCACCTTCAGCTCGGCACGCCGATGCGCGGCATCACGCCGGAGCGGATGCTTCAGGGCCCGTTCACCGACGCAATGACACATGCCGGTCAACTGGCATTGCTCCGCAGACTCGCTGGAGCGCCCGTGCCGCCGGAGAATTTTATCTACGCCGACGTGCAGCCAAATAATTTAGGGCCGAACCAGCCGCTCCCCGTAAAACCCGGAAACCGACGCGGAGAGTAATCTGAGGAGTGATCAGGCATCGCTAAAATTTCTTCGGATCGTTAATCGAAAGGCGTTCGTCTGTTCATTGTTCAAAATTTAAGATTTTATGTTTACAGGAATCATCGAAGAATTAGGGCGCGTGGCGAGCATCGAGCGGCGCGGCGAGGGCGTGCGTATCTCCGTTGAAGCGCGCGTTGTGACTGAGGGGACGAAAGAGGGAGATTCGATTGCGGTCAACGGCGTGTGTCTGACCGCGCTTGATGTTCGCGCGAATGGTTTCGCGGCTGACGGCTCGCGCGAGACGTTGCAGCGTTCGACGCTCGGCGCGCTTCGCGTCGGATCGAGAGTTAATCTGGAGCGCGCCGTCACGCCGCAGACGCGGCTCGGCTGCCACATCGTGCAGGGTCACACGGACGCGCGCGGTGAATTCTTAGGCGCAGAAGACGCGGGCGGTTCGTGGACGGTGCGCGTTGCTTACCCGCCGGAGATAATGCAGTATCTCGTTTATAAAGGCTCGGTCACGGTCGAAGGCATTAGTCTGACAATCGCCCGATTGACTGAAGAGTATTTCGAGATCGCCGTTATTCCGAAGACGTGGGCGGTCACCAATCTATCCCTTTTGCGCGCGGGCGAGGCTGTCAATCTTGAGGCAGACGTGATCGCCAAATACGTCGAGCGCATACTGACAATTAAAAACTCCCGCGCGACGCCCGAAGATTCAACTTTGACAATCGAGAAACTCACGCGCCTCGACTGACGCCTGCTGAAATTCTACCCGCCAATTAACATTCGCCAAAAAAGCCGCTATCTTGTAACATAGCGGAGGCTTCGGTGCATCTCCCACGCCCGTGATTTTAGAGTGAATTGTAAACATGCCTTTCGCTTCGATTGAAGAGGCCGCCGCGATTATTCGCTCCGGCCGTATGATCATTATTGTTGACGACGAGGATCGTGAGAACGAAGGCGACCTCGCCTGCGCCGCCGAATGCGTCACGCCTGAGATCATCAACTTCATGGCGACCTACGCGCGCGGCCTCATCTGTATGCCCTTAACGGAAGAGCGCTGCGACGAACTGCACATCACGATGCAGGTCGCCGACAACACTTCATCGTTCAGCACGGCCTTCACCGTCTCAATCGAAGCGCGCGAAGGCGTAACAACCGGGATTTCGGCGGCCGACCGTGCGCACACGATCCGCACGGCCGTGAATCCGAAAACAAAGCCCTCTGACCTCGCGCGTCCCGGACACATTCTGCCGCTTCGCGCGCGCAAGGGCGGCGTGCTTGTGCGTCCCGGACAGACCGAAGCGATTGTTGACGTGGCGCGCATCGCAGGGTTGCAACCTGCCGGAGTCATCTGTGAGATCATGAACTCGGACGGCTCGATGGCGCGCCTGCCGGAGTTGAAAGAGTTTGCGCGCGAGCACAATCTGAAAATAATTTCGGTCGCCGATCTCATCCGCTACCGCATACGCAAAGAGACGCTTGTGCGCCGTGCGGTCGAAACCGAGATGCCGACCGTCTACGGACGCTTTCGCGCGATTGCTTTTGAGAACGTCGTCAACGGCGAAGTTCACTTGGCGATGGTGATGGGCGATGTTGCGGGGGCAACCGATCCAGTGCTCGTGCGCGTCCATACAGAGAACGTGACGGGCGATGTGTTCGGCTCGCTCGTTGACGATTCGGGACATCAACTCCACACCGCGCTCGAACGTATCGCGGGCGTTGGACGCGGCGTCGTGCTTTACTTGAAGCAGCGCGAACACGGGCTTGATCTCATTCACCAACTGCGCACCCACGCGCTCGCGCAAGAGCAGAAACTGAGCTTCGATGAGGCGCGGGCGGAGACGGGCTACGGCGCGGATCGTGATTACGGCGTGGGCGCGCAAATCCTGCACGAGCTTGGGCTTCGTCGCATCGTGTTGTTGACGAATCACCCGCCGAAGGTCGCCGCGCTCGAAGGCTTCGAGTTGGAGATCGTCGGCAACGTGCCGTTAGGCGCGCCAGCGAGCGATCAAGGTTTGGACGCGGCGCTACTCGAAAGCGAAGAGGCGGCAGACGCGAGCGCGAAGAATTCAAAAGTGTCGGCTTCTTGAATCACGGAGCCTGCACACCCCGACGCTTTACCTCTCCTCAGCCGAATAAACCAGTCGCCCGCAGTCTTAAGGGGCTGTATGTCGTGAGTACGCATTATGTCTTTTGACGAAGAAGACAAATCCCGCAGTCAGAAGCCGCTGGACGCCGGAGAACCCGTCGTTGCTGCTGCGCCACCGCCTCCGGCTTCAAACGCGCCTGACGCGACGCCCGTGCAGCGTGCGCGTTGGCGCGCGGCCGCCCGACGCATCGTCACACGGCGCAATGCCGCGATTGCCGCGCTCGCCGTCGGCGGACTGATCCTGACGCTCTTGATCCTCGCCGTGATGCTTTACCGCAGCGGCACGATTGATCGCCAACTCGCCAATCAGATTAAAGGCACGCTCGCGCAGTACGGCATCCGCGCCGAGATCGAAGATTTCCACTCAACTCTTTCCAACCGCACCGTCGAGATGCGGAACATCAAACTCTACGACGGGCAGACGGGCGCGCAACTGGGCGAAGTTGATCGCCTGCTTGCAACCGTGCGCGTCGAAGATTTGTTTGCGCTCAACCTGCGCCGCAACATTGATCTCGAAGCGCTCGAAATTGATGGACTCGAAGCATGGGTCACTTTTGACGCGGAGGGTCGCTCAAACTTCGGCAACTTGCGGCTGCCCGCGCCCGATCCGAATCGCCGCATCCTTTTCTCTTATTCAACCGCGCAGATCAAAGTAAATAACTCGGTCGTCCACTACGCCGATGAGCGTTACGAGATTTCCGGCGACGCGCGCAACATACGCCTCACCGTGCAGCCCGACGATCCGGGTCGCCCCGCCGAGAGTTGGATGAACACCGTCACGCTCGCCGTCTCCGATTCGACGTTCACTTACAACGGCCGACCCGTCGAAAACATTTCAATTGATGCGCGCGGGCGCGTAAATCAAATTCGCGCCGACATCGAAGAACTCGTTTTGCGCTCGCCCGTCGCAGAGGCGCGTCTGCAAGGGGCGATGGACGATTGGCGCAACTTGCGCTACCGCCTGAGCGTCGTGTCAAACGTCGATCTCACGCAAGCCTCTGACATTTTGCAGACGGGCACGCCGCTTCGCGGCGCGGGACGCTTTGAAGGCGTGGTGGCGGGCGAGGGCGCGCGCTACCAAGTCGAGGGGCAAATTCAGTCGGATGCGCTCGCGGCGGCGAACGTGCGGCTGCAAGGCTTAAACGTAAGCGCGCGCGCGTCGGGCGAAGGCGAGAGTTACGAAGCGCAGGGGCGCGCGGTTGCAGAGGTTTTAACGGCCGGAGATTTTCGTCTCAACCGCGTGCAACTCGCGGGGCAAGTGATGGGCACGGGCACGGATTTTCGCTGGCTCGGCGAATTACGTGCGGCCGCCGCTCGTAGCGGTTCGACAAGCATCTCCGAGTTGATCCTGCGCGATGTCGTGGCGGAAAGCCGCGGTGAAACTTTGTCTGCGACGGTTGGGCGCGCGAACGCCGGGCGCATCATGGCGTCGGGCGCAGACGTGCGCGACGTGGCGGCTTCCGGCGTGCGTCTAGGAAATCAAAACGGTGCGACGACCGTAACGGCTGCGAGCGTCAACGCCGGAAACGTCACGGCTTCGGGCGCGCGCGTTAACGGCGCGACGGCGAGCGGCGTGACGGCGACGACCCAAGGCAGCGTGACAAGCGTTGTGGCTAACAATGTGCGCGTCGGCGCGGTTGCGGCGGCCGGAGCGCGCACGGGCAGCCTCAACATCGCGGGTGTGCGTTTGAGCATCCGCGACAACGGTCGCGTCGAAGGGACGGCGGGCAATGTCAACGTCGGCACGGTCGCGTTAGATAGAAGCATCGCGGGCGGCGGGCGCGTTGAGAATGTGCGCGTCGCGCGTCCCGTGTTCACAATCGAGCCATCAGGTCGGTATCGCGTCACAGCAGATTTAAGTTTAGGCGGCGGCGTGCTCGGCGAACTCAATCTCGGCGTGGCAGAGAGTCGGGTCGTAGCGACGAACAATGAAGTTCAACTTAGTGATTTCACCGCGAACATTTTAGACGGACAGGCGCGCGGCAACGCCGTTGTCAGCACCGGGCGCGGCGGAAGTTCGCGCGTCGTGGCGGATTTTACCAACCTTGATGTCGGAGGACTCGTCGCGCTCTTCGGCGGTCGCGTCACGCCCGTCTCCGGCGATGCGACAGGCAATCTTCGCCTCGCGTTTCCCGGAACGCAGTTGAGCCAAGCGACGGGCGAGATCAACGCGCGCATCAACGCGGAAACGGGCGACGCTGCTTCCGCGCGCACGCCCGTCACAGGCGACATCGCGCTGCGGGCTGATCGCGGCGTGTTCAACATCGAGCGAGCCGACTTGCAAACGGGCGCGACCACTCTGCGCGCTGACGGGCAGTTTTCAATTAACGGCAACTCCGATCTCCAAATCGCGCTCGCATCCGCCGATTCAACCGAACTTCAGCGCGTCCTCATCTCAACCGGACTCGTGCCGGAATTGGCTTCGAGTCTCGAAGAGTACGGCGTCGAGCTTGCAGGAAACCTCAACTTCAACGGCACGGTGCGCGGCAAACTAACCGATCCCGTAATCGCCGGACGCGCCACGCTCGATTCGCTTCTCATTCAAGGGCGCGATCTCGGCCAGCTCGCGGCGACGATTGACGCCGGGCCGAATCTCGTGCGCGTCATAGACGGACGCTTGATTGAACGCGACGGCGGCGGGGCACAGTTCACCGCAAACATTCCTTTGGACGGCGCAAGTAACGTCGCCGTTGATGCGACGCTTGAGCGGGTTAACGCCGGAAATTTGCTCGCCGCGTTCGGCGGGACGGGCGGTGCGTCTCTTTTGTCAAACGTCGATCTACGCTCCGATCTTTCTGGACAAATTAACGTAACGGGTTTGCCACGTAACGCGACGGGCAACGCCGACTTGCGTTTCGCGCCGGGCACGCTCAACGGTCAGCCCTTCGACAGCATGATCGCGCAGGCGACCTTCAACGGCTCGCGCATCAATCTTGAGAATTTGGACGCGCGCTTCCGCGCCGGTCGTGTCACCGCGAACGGAAACGCTGACATCGAATCGGGTGAATTTAATTTACAAGCGCGCGGCGCAGACGTGCGACTCGACTTGCTCGCTTCGCTGACAGGCAGCGCCGCCGTTCCGCAACTTTCAGGAACGGCCGATTTCACCGCGAACGGCACAGGCAACTTCAACGACTTCTCGACGTTTAAGATCAACTTGGACGGTCAAGGGCGCGACGTAACGATCAACGGTCGTCCCGCAGGCGCGCTCGCGCTCACGGGGCGCACGGAAAACGGTTTGTTTGATCTGCAACTCACCACTGGCCTCCTCGGTCAACCGCAGGTGATCGCCGCGCGCGTTGATCTTCGAGATCGAAATCTTCCGACGACGATTGAGACGACTTTAAGCGGCGCGGATTTAACTCCGCTCTTCGCCGCGCTGCTGCCGCAGGCGAACGTGCAAGTGACGGGGCGCGCGACCGGCACGTTGCGCGCGACCGGTAACCTCTTCGGCGAAAACGCGGCGGGCGAACAAGCGTTCTCGTTCGGGAGCTTGCGCGGCACGGCGCGCTTCTCCGAGTTGAGCGTGCTCATTGAAGACGTGCAACTCAACGCCGAAGATCCGCTCCTCGTACAGTTTTCGCCCGACGAAGTTTTCTTCGAACGCACAAGATTTACGGGGCCCGGAACAAATCTTCTCTTAGGCGGAACGGCCGCTTTAGGCGCAGGCGGGCGGCAAAATCTAACGGTTGACGGCGAATTAAATTTGCGTGTGTTGAACGGCATTTCGCCAAACGTCTTTCTCGCGGGCGCGGCGCGCGTCGGTGTGCGCTTAAACGGAACATACGAAGACCCGCGCCTGACGGGCACCGCGTCAGTCGCTGGCGCATCGTTCTCGACGCTCATCAGCGACGAGCGTTTAACTCTTTCAAGCATCAACGGGCTTGTCCGCTTCAACTCGAATCAAGCGCAGATTGATAACCTCACGGGCAGGCTCGGTGGCGGGCGGGTGTCGGTCGCGGGCGGCGCGCTCATCGAAGGATTACAGCCGACGCAGTTTCGCTTTAGCATTCAGGGCGAAGATGTCACCGTGCCGTTCCCCGAAGATTTCCGCTCAACCGCCGATGCTAACCTCGTCGTTCAGGGCACTCTTCAATCGCAGATCATCACGGGCGCGATCAACCTTCGCCGCACCGAGTACACCGAAAACATTGACCTCGCCAATCTGCTCGACCGCCGACGCGAAGGCTCGCTCACGGAAGGCGGCGGTGAAAGCGTGTTCGGCGCCACCACGCAACTCGACTTGACGATCACGGGGCGCGATGCGCTCGTCGTCCGCAACAATCTCGCTGATGCCGTCGGTTCGGTCGCGTTGCAGGTGCGCGGGCCGCTCGACGATCCGGTGATCGCCGGGCGAATCACCGTTACGCGCGGCACGCTTAACTTCCGCAACGACCGTTACGAGATCACGCGCGGCATCATTGACCTTCCCGCGCGCCGCGAAGCCGACCCGGTTTTGAATCTGCAAGCGGAATCCGAGATTCGCGGCTACCGCGTGATCGTCGGACTCACGGGCGATCTTTCGCGCCCCTCAGTCAACGTGCGATCCGATCCCTCGTTGCCGCAGGCGGATGTGGTCGCGCTCGTCACGACGGGCGATCTGGCGACGGGCGACGGAAGCGCCACGACGCTCGCGCAATCGGGCGTCGGAACGGCGGCAAGTTTGTTGACCGATCAACTCATCAACGCCCCCGTGCAGCGCGCCACCGACCGCTTGTTCGGACTCAACCGTTTTGAGATCGATCCGATTGTCAGTGGTCGCGGCGGCACGAGTCCGACGGCGCGCCTCACGGTCGGGCGTCGCATTAACCGCAACCTCACCGTCACCTACTCGACGAACGTCACGGAGGATCAGAATCAAGTGATCGCCCTCGAATACCGCGTCTCCGACCGTCTCTCCTTCGTCGCGCAATACGAGCAAGGCACGACCGGAGGCTTAACGACGCGCGACAACAACTTCAACTTCGAGATTCGTTTCCGTAAAAGATTTTGAAAAAGAAGTCAGGAGACGTGAAGATAGAAGTCAGAACAAAAGCAAATTGTTTTTTCCTTCTGACTCCTGACCTCTGACTCCTGACTCCCTGATTAACAGTGATCTTCCGTCGTCTCTTTTCCATTGCTCTTCTATTGTTCGCCGCCTTGGTGTTCTTGCCGGGCGGCGGGGCGGTGCGCGCCGCCGTGCAGGACGCGAACGATTATGAGGGGCGAAGGATAGAAAGCGTGGAAGTTGTGCTGGAGGGCGCGCCGCGCAACGACGTTATCGAATCCGAGTTATTGTCGCTCTTGCGTGTGCGGGCAAACACGGAGTATGGGGCGGTGGCGGTGCGTGAGGCGTTGCAGATGCTCTTCGATTCGGGGCGTGTGGCGAACGCGCGCGTCGAGGTGAGCGAAGCGTCGGGTGCGGCAAGCAACGCGCCTCTGCGTGTGCGCTTCGTTGTGCGCCCGCAAGCGCGCGTCGCGGAAGTTTTTCTCGAACTCGGCGTGACGACAGGGACAGGCGTCTCGGAAGACGAACTGCGTGCGCGCCTCAATATGCTTGAGCCGGGAGCGCGCGCGTCAGAGCAAATCTACCGGACGAACGCCGACCTGATTCAAGTCTACCTGCGTGATCGCGGCTTCTACCGCGCCGACGTTAACTACGAGCAGCAACTCGACCCCGGCGGCACGCGCGCCACCGTTACTTTCCGCGTTAACTTAGGGGAGCAAGCGCGCGTCGAAGCATTCAACATCAACGTCGCAAGCTTTGATGTGTCCTCCTTGCGCCCCGCGTTACGTCTGCAACCGAACGCCTTCTTCTCGCAAACTCTGCTCGGCGAAGACTTGAATCGCATTCGTCAGGCGATCATCCGCGCGGGCTTTCTCGCTCCGCAGTTGGACGACCCGCAGATCATTTACGATCCGACGACAAATAGAATTACGGTGAACTTGCGCGGCTCCACAGGGCCGAAGGTGAACGTCGCGCTTCAAGGATACGAGTTGAGTGACGCCAAGGCGCGCGAACTGCTGCCCGTCAGACGTGAGGGGAGCATTGATTTCTCGGCGATAGTCGAAGGCGAGCGGCGTCTGCGCAACCGCCTGCAAGAAGACGGTTACTTTTTCGCTGAAGTGACGGCGCGCTGCACAGTCAACCCACCGCTTGAGACGAACGGGGCGGCCATTGTTGTGCCGGGCGAAGGAGACCGATCGTGCGACAGCTTAAACCCGGAAGAGTTGAACAGTCGTACCGTGACTGTCACTTACGACGTTGCGCCGAGCAGCCGCCTCAAGCTCACGGACATTCGTCTCGAAGGCACGGATAAGCTCTCGATTGAAGAGATACGCGACGATCTACGCACGCAGGAGGCGACCGCCCTCGGCTTCATCCCGCTCTTGGGTTACGGCCGCGGTTACACGAGCCGAGAACTGCTCGAACGGGATCAGCGAACGATTGAGGCGCGGATGCGCGAGGTGGGCTATCGCAAAGCGCGCGCGACCACCCGGCAGAGCGTTTCGATTGACGGCGAGAATCTGGCAATCACGTTTGTCGTCACGGAAGGTCCTTTGACGCGCGTCGCAGATGTTGAGATACGCGGCAATCAAATTTACACGGCCGAGCGTCTGCGCGACGAGCGCTGCCGCGCGGACGAGCCGTGCACCGTCATCGGCGGTGCGTTCTCGCGCGCACAGGCGCGCTCGGACGGCGAGCGTCTGCTCGGCTTCTACGCGCGCAACGGTTACGCGGGGGCAGACGTAGACTTCGACATCGTGGAGTTGCCCGCCGCAGGGAACGGCGACGAGCGGGTGCGTATCATCTACACGATCAAAGAAGGCGGCAAAGTCTTCGTCAATCGCATCTTCGTCAACGGCAACATTCGCACACGGCGCGAAAGCGTGCTCGAAGCTTTGCCGCTTAAGGAAGGCGTTGTGTTGCGCGGCGATCAGCTCACGGAGAGCGAAAGGATTCTCTACAACACGGGCGCGTTTCGTCAGGTGATCATCCGCACCGACGCGGCGGGCGAAACGGCTTCGGGCTTTGCGAAGCGTGACATCATTATTGACGTTGAAGAACTGAAGCCGCGCGATTTAGTTTACGGCGGCGGCTTCTCGACCGACGCGGGGCCTTTGGGTATCTTTGAGTTTCGCAACAACAATCTGTTCGGCAAACTTCAGCAAGCCGCGATCAGAACGCGCGCCAGTCGCCGCCAACAGCTCGTCCAGCTCGAATTTATCGATCCGCGGTTTCGTCGCTACGGCGAACGGGGTTTTGCGCCGCTCACCGTCGCCGCGCAATACCAGCGCGATACGAACGTCACGCGCTTCTTCCGCTCCACACTGGATCGCGGCAATCTCGGCATCGTGCAACGGCTTGACGAAGGAGGGAATCCGGTTGATCTCGGCTGCCTCGCGCCGCCTTGTGAACCTGTCGGCGAACCGACGATCAACCGCTTCACCTTCAACGTCGAGACGCGCCGCGACTTCGAGTTGGATTTAGGGCCGCGCGGTCAAGTCATGCGCCGCAGCACGCTCTTTCTTCGTTACACTTACGAAGACGTGCGCCTCTACAACATCAATAGCCTCTTGCTGCGCGACATCTTGCAGCCCGACCGCACCGTGCGCCTCTCGCGTCTCGGCGCGAGCTTTGCCCGCGACACGCGCGATGACCCGACCAACACCACGCGCGGCGAATTCTTCACGCTCGACTATGCGCTCGCCCTACGGCAGCTCGGCGGCAATCTTTCGTTCAATCGCTTTCTCGGAACTTACCGCCGCTTCTTCAAGTTCGACGCCGTGCGTCGCGGCACAATCTTGGCGGGAAGCACCACGCTCGGACTCGCCAACATATTTAACCCGCGCGACCGCAACGAGAACGGCGTGATTGACGAAATTGATCGCACACTGCCAATCAGCGAAAGATTTTTCTCCGGCGGCGCGGCGAGTCTGCGCGGCTTCGCGTTTGAAGAGGCGGGCCCGCGTCGCGTCATCGTCCCGCAAGGCACGTTCTTCAACCGCAACGGCGAACAGGTGACGCTGCAACCGTTCACCGTGCCCGTCGGCGGTAACGCCCTCGCCATCGTCAACCTCGAAGCTCGCGTGCCCTTGACGCAAAGATTTCAGGTCGTGCCGTTCTACGACGGCGGCAACGTCTTTCGCGGCGTGCGCGACATCTTCCGCACAAACAGCGATGAAACGATTGACCCGAATCTTCGCGCGCGTTGGACGCACACTGTCGGCGTCGGTCTTCGCCTCCGCACCCCGTTCGGCGCGCTCGGCGTTGATTACGGTTTTCTGCTCAACCCGCCCATGTTCACGGCGTTTGACCCTGCGACAGGACAGCCCATCGCGCTCCCGCAAGTTCGCCGCAGCCAAATTCACATTCGCTTCGGGCAAGCTTTTTAGAATTTTTCAGGTGAGCGGGTTTTAAGTCTTTTGAAAACTGCAACGGGAAAAGACAGATGACACCGGATGTTTTGAGTGATGCGGCGGATGATAAATCGCACGTGCGGGTGACGATTGAAGTCGGCGGACTCACGGAAGTTTGGGAGTTGCCGCTTACGGGAACCTCGTTGCAGTCCGCGCTCGTCGCCATCGAATCAATCGCCCACGAGTTACGCGCGCGCCACGAGTTAGCTCAAAAATTAGAGCGCGAACTCGGCGACGGCTCGATTGATCCTGATTACCAACCTCCAATTTCCTGAACGCATCTCCGGTTTTTCGTCACCCCTTTTTCGATTTTGGGATCAGTTGATCCCACAAGTGAAATCCGCAAACGCATCCCTTCTCCGTCCGCATCGTCGTTAATCCTAAGATTTCAAGTATTTAACTTTGCTTCCGGCTGGCACGCGGTTCGCTTTCGCTTCCAGCGAGCAGCTATGGATGTACCGCGTCAAAAAGGCAAACGCAATCGTCGTTTGCGTCGCATCTTCCTCATCGTCGGCGGCATTGTAGCCGTCGCGCTCGTCACGTTCGGCGTGTCGCGGTTAAAACCCGCCGCACCGAGTCTCGAACGCTCCACCGTCTGGACTGACACCGTGAAGCGCGGGCAGATGCTCCGTCAGGTGCGGGGCTTAGGCACGCTCGTGCCGGAAGACGTGCGCGTAATCGCGGCTTCGACGCAAGGGCGCGTCGAACGCATCTTTGTGCAACCGGGCGCGGAGGTGACGGCGGGCACGCTGCTCATCGAGTTGAGCAACCCCGAACTCGCGCAAGGGGCGATGGACGCCGAGTATCAACTGCGCGCGGCGGAAGCCGACACAAACAACTTGCGCGTGCGCCTTGAGAGCGACCGCATGACGCAGCAGGCGGGGGCGGCGAGCGTGCAAGCCGAATACCAGCAGGCGAAATTGCAATTGGACGCTGACGAAGAACTCGCCCGTCAGGGTTTAATTGCATCGCTTTCGTTAAAACTCTCGCGCGTTAAAACTCAAGACTTGGCGAACCGCTACCGCATCGAGCAGCAGCGACTTGCCACGAACTCGCGCGCTGTGCAAGCGCAAATGGCCGCGCAAGCGGCGCGCGTCGCGCAACTCCGCGCGCTCACCGATCTCAGGCGCAGCCAAGTCGGGACGCTCGGCGTGCGCGCCGGAACAAACGGTGTGCTGCAACAGATGCAAGTTGAAGTCGGGCAACAGGTGACGCCGGGCACGAATCTCGCGCGCGTCGTCGAACCGCAACGCTTGAAAGCCGAACTCAAGATCGCTGAGACGCAGGCGAAAGACATTCAGATCGGACAGATGGCGATGATTGATACGCGCACGAGCGGCACCGTGCCGGGCCACGTCACACGCATTGACCCGGCCGTGCAAGCGGGAACGGTGACGGTTGATGTCGCTTTTGACGGAGCGTTGCCGCAGGGCGCGCGACCTGATTTGAGCGTTGACGGCACGATTGAGTTGGAGCGTTTATCAAACGTGCTCTACGTCGGGCGTCCCGCCTTCGGCGGCGCGCAATCCACGGTCGGGATGTTTAAGCTTGAACCGGACGGCGCGACGGCCGCGCGCGTGCAAGTCCGCTTGGGTCGCAGTTCCGTCAACACCGTCGAAATTCTCGAAGGACTACGCGAAGGCGATCAGGTGATTCTCTCAGACACCTCGCAGTGGGACGCTTACGACCGCATACAACTTAAGTGATGAGTCATGAGTGAAAAGTGAAAACTTGTTCCCACTCACAACTCAGCACTTCTTAGGAGAACTAATGAACGCAACTGCCTCTACGAATCAACCGTTGATTCGCCTCGAAGATGTGAAAAAGGTTTTTTACACGGACGAAGTGGAGACGCACGCCTTGTCGGGCACGCACTTGGATATTAATCGCGGTGAATACGTCTCGATCACGGGCCCCTCCGGCTGCGGCAAATCCACCTTGCTCTCCATCCTCGGTCTGCTCGACACGCCTTCCGACGGCGCCTACTGGCTTAATGGTAAGACCGTCTCCGATCTGTCGCTCTCGGAACGAGCGCGCATCCGCAACCGCGAAGTCGGCTTCATCTTCCAGAGCTTCAACTTGATCGGCGATCTCACGGTTTACGAAAACGTCGAACTCCCCTTGACCTATCGCGGCATGAGCGGTGCGGATCGCAAGAAGCGCGTGACCGACGCGCTTGAGCGCGTCGGCATGGCGCACCGCGCGAAGCATTTGCCGTCTCAACTCTCCGGCGGTCAGCAGCAGCGCGTGGCGGTTGCCCGTGCCGTCGCCGGAGAACCTTTGATCCTGCTCGCGGACGAGCCGACGGGTAATCTCGATTCGACGAACGGCGAAGCGGTGATGGAACTCCTGCACGAACTTCATCAAGGCGGCGCGACGATCTGCATGGTGACACACGATCCGCGCTACGCGCGCCACGCCGACCGCGCCATTCATCTCTTTGATGGTCGCGTCGTGAAAGAAGAGGAGATGACGGAGGTGGTGTGATGCGAACCCTGTGGCAAGATTTTCGTTACGGTGTCAGGATGCTCTCCAAGAATCCCGGCTTCACATTCGTCGCCGTGCTCGCTCTGGCTTTAGGCATCGGGGCGAACACGGCAATCTTCTCGGTCGTCAACGCGGTGCTTCTGCGCTCGTTGCCGTTCCCTGACTC
>JACCYN010000144.1 GCA_013696465.1 Pyrinomonadaceae bacterium | reverse complement strand
GTGCGCGCTTCGCTATCTTGAATGTTGATGCCTAAGACACGTACGCCTTTGGCTTCGTACTGCGCGGCGAGCTCGTTGATGTGCGGCGCTTCCTCTTTGCAGAACGGACACCACGCAGTCCAGAAGACGACGACCGCTGGTTGACCGCGCAGGGAGTCGAGCGAGACGGGCGTGCCGTCGGTTCGCGTGAGTTGAAAGTCGGGTGCGATGTTGCCGATGGCTGTACCGCGCATCGCGGTAGTTGCACTCGTCGCAGTTTCCCTGTTCGCGGTTGTCGTTGTCGTGGCGAGCCCGTTGGCATTATCACTCGTCGCGCATCCGGCGAGTCCGGCTATCCCTGCGGACAACGCGGCGGCGAGAATGATTGCTTTATGTTTGCTCATAATTCCTTCCCAAAATTGGTTATTGATGAGCAGGGGGATTGATAGATGTGTTTTACCGGAAACACTTCGTGCCTAAATCAATCGCTTACCCGCTTCGAGCAGCATGTACTCGGCGACGACGATCATCACGACGCCAAACGCCTTCTTGACTTTGATCATCCACATCCCGGAACGCGGCAGCAGCGCGCCGCCGAAAGTTCCCAATACGATCATCAATGCCCCCATTCCGAACGCAAAGGTGAACAGTATCGTCGTACCGAACACGACGCTGCCCTGCGCGCCGACGTAAGCCAACGCCGCACCAAGCGCGGGAGCAGTGCAAGGTCCAACTACTAAGCCGGAAGACGCGCCGACGAGTAGTGCCGCGACATAGCCGTTGCCTTTGCGCTCAGGGTTCCACTTCGTCAAGAACTGCGGCGTCGGCAAGGTGAACACGTCGAGCATCGAGAGCGCGAGCAAAAGCACGATGTTGCCGACGATGACGTAAGTCCACGGACTCGCCGCCCAGATGCCGAAGAGTGTTCCGGTAAGTGACGCGAATGCGCCGAGCGCGGCATAGACGAGTGCCATGCCGGTGACGAACAAGACGGAGAGCTTGAAGCCGCGACCGTTCGCGCCGCGTGAGCCGATGCCTTCAGTGTTCGCCGCCGCGACGCGCCCTCCGATGAAGCCGAGTTGAATCGGAATGATCGGATAAACGCACGGCGTGAAGCTGATGAGCAACCCGGCGAGAAACGCCGCCGGGTACGCGAGCAGCGAACCGGCTGATAAGTATTGTTGCAAGTTGGCGGCGATGTCGCTCATCTTTTGATCCTTGGCTGTGGCAGCCGCTTCGATGAAGCGTTGTGCTTCATCGAAGATGACGCGCGAGGTCGTTCATGCCGGCTTTTCACCATCTACCGTTAGCTTTTCGCTATCGCCATGTCGAACGCGCGGACGTAAGTTTCGCGCTCGAAGCTGCCTTCACGATTCGTGCTGTAATGCGTCTGGAACAGCACCTTGCCTTTTTTGCCGACGACTGCAACGAGCGACGATTTCTTCTTGTTCATTTCAAAGAAACTGCCGATGCCGAGTCGTCGCGCGGTCTTCGCCGCTTGTGCGGTCGTCTCTTCGTTGGTCACGTCGAGTTCGACAAAGTTGAGACGCTCGCCGTATTGCTGTTTGAGTTCGGCGATGGTCGGCTCCAATTTCTTACACGCGCCGCACCAATCGGCGTGCAAGATGACGACGGTCGGCTTCGCGCCGACTTTTCTATTCATCATGGTCTGCGCGTCGGCGGTAGTGGCGACGAACGACGTGATGTTTGCGACGAGGACGAGGGCGATGATGGCCGGATTGATTGTTCTGTTCTTCATAGTTTCCTTCCCTTCCTGCTGCTTAGTTTAGGCATTACTGCTGGTGACTGATTGAGGTTCGCTTTGTAGTGCGTCGAATACGACAACGAACCGTCATGCGTCATGTAACTACTAACGAGATACTTCGGGCGCAAAGATTTATTCCCGCCCGCCTGAAAATAGTGCCCCCCGACGACGCCACCACCTCGCATGAGATTGAGGAGTTAAGACTCGTCGCTCGCAGCAGGTGGCGAGGCAGTAGCGTCGGAAGACGCGAACAAAAGTTTGTGTAAAGGATATTGAGCAGGCAGTGCGGAAGGATACGAAGTAGCGAGAGATGAAGACGACAGTAAAGAATCTTGCGGGCATAACCGCTAAGTTGCTGGATGTGTTGCAAGAATTATTTTAAGGTTTGCAAAGGTCGTTGATGAATTTCCGCTATGCAGCAAGCTAAAACAAGCTCAAAATGAACTTCGCCTGCCCCTATGCGTCACTTCTAGCTAATCTTTTGACTTGTCCTTTTCTCATCCGGCGTGACGAGTTGCGGCGCGCCATCCACCTCCACGAGCAGGCGGCTGAAGCCGCGCTCGCGCACTTCGTCGTAGTCGTGCCCGCAGTCTGCTGCCCACGCGCACAGGAAGACGAGCGGCACTTGTCCGGTGTTCGCCGTCCGGTGCGCCGTGTGCCCCGGCACGTGGTGCGTCGAGCCGGGGCGCAGAAGCTCCACGCGCGTCTCGCGCTCTTCACTCATCAGCACGAGCGCCCCCTCGCCGGAGACACAGACGACGAGTTCGCCCTTCTCACGCTTACGGTGGAAGTGCCCGCGCGTCATGAAGTACTCGCGCCCGACGCGACCAGCCTGCAACCGCGTGTTGCCCCACGCGAGCGCGCCTTCCTTACCTTCGCCTTCCGGGAGCCAACTTGCAGTCGTGTAGAGCGGCGTCGCCGGGTCGAGCGTGGCGAGCGCGCTGGCGTCGTGCCAGTAGCCGGCTAAGTCGCCGACGGTCTTCGACGCCGTGACCACCAGCGCGCCACACACCTCGCCGTTTGAGAAGTTAGTCACGACCGACATCAGCGCAAGGTTCGGGTCGCGGTTATCCATAGCCTAACCTTTCCACTCCTAGCCACACTCGTCACTCGTCGCATCCCGACTTACGTAGCTCGCGTAAGTAGCGCACGTATTCGTCGCGGATGAACCAATCAACGAATGGCTTACCGCCGCTGACGAACAGCACCAGCGCGCCGCCGATGTCGAAATGCTGTTCCCGCCGCGGGTTGGGCAACTCCCACCGGATGACGAGCGAGTAGTCAGTAGGAGACGCCTGATCAATCTCGACAACAGTGCTGGTTGTGCCATAAGGCACGCCGGAGAACTCGCGCAAGGTTTCGATTCGCTTCCCGACTTTGCCTTCCGCTTCTTCACGGGTGAAATACTCGCGCTCCATGCGACTCCTTATCATTCCTCTCACTCATCCCAACTGAGCGTGTTCACCGGGCTGCTATCCAAGTTCTCGCGCGCGTGGTCGTAGCGCATGAGCGTCTTCGGGTCTTTGTGCTTCGTCACCATCTGCACATCACGGTAAGAGCGCCCGTCGTTGAGGAGTTTGGTGACCACCGAGCGGCGCAAGTCGTGCGGCGTGACTTTGCCGATACCGCCGTACTCCCCCCACCGCGCTACGATCTTCTGAATCATCCGCGATGAAAGGGGTTTGTCGAACTTCAAGGTGCGGTAGTTGACGATAGGCTGAAACAAATATGCTTCGTCCCCGTCGCTGTGCAGCGTGCGCCTGCGTCCGGCGTCCAGTTTAAGATAATCATCAAATGCCGCTTTGACATCCTTGGGGAGCGGCCACGTCTCTTCCTTGCCGCCCTTGATCTTGCACCTGAGTATCCACCGCCCGTGACTCCATCGGACGGACGAGGTACTTAGCGTGCTCGCCTCCGCTAGACGCAGACTGAGCCGGAGCATCACGAGCATGATGGCATAGTCACGCGCCCCCTCCGCCTTGCTTCTGTCGGGACCTGAAAGCAGATAACGGACTTCCTTCGGCGTCAGTGCCCTACCCTGCGGTTCGGTCGGGAGTTCAGGCGGCGCGACCAATTTCGTCGAAGCCGGGTTGAGCGGGATGATGCCCGCGGCTTTCAGGTACTCGAAGAACGAGCGGACGATGGCGAGCTTGGTGGCGACCGTGTTCGCCTTGCGCCGCTTATTGACCGTTAGGTGGTCGCGGTAGAGGATGACCTGCGCCGGCGTCACGAGGACTGGGTGGACGCCCCCGACGAAGTGGAAGAACTCCCTAATCGCCCGGTGGTAAGCGGCGCGCGTCTCGGCGCTAACGGATTTGTAGATGAAGGGTTGGGCGAGCTTCTGATCGAACGGTGGCTGAATCGGCGTCGCGGGCGGCTGTGCGGACGGCGATTGTGTTCTGAGAACTTCGGCGCTCGTGCTTGTGTCGCTCATTTAGCTTGCCTCGTCGCTGATGGAGACGGTGTACGTCACGTAGTTGATGGTGAGCCTTGTGCCGTCGAGCAACCCGGTTCCGAGTAGAGAATCCTCGCCTTCGCTGACTATAACTTCGACGCTTCGCACCTGACCCAGCCACGCGACGTTGGCTTCTGCGAGGTCGGCGGTGATGAAGTTCTCGGAAACCGTCTCGAATATCTCCCGGCCGACTACAGGGAGTCCGAGACGCGACACGACCGAGCGCGGCAGCACGAGGTGGACGTTGAAGCCGGTGTCGATCACGCACTCAATGATTTCCCCGCGGTCGAAGCGCAAGCGCAAGACGGCTTCACGCGCGCCCGTCACGCTACCTGATTCGTGCGCCATAGCCGCCGATCCTGTGCGCCGCTTTGTGCCCGACACGGACGAGGAAGAAAAGGCTGTCGGGCAGCGCCCGGCGGACTGATTGAAGCGCGGCGATAGCCGTGTCCGCCAAGAAGTATTTCTCGGCGAACGGCTCGATGGCGACAAAGCGCCCCGTGTGCTCAGCTTCAAGCACGTCGCGCAGTTGCTCGTCGTAGAAGCGCCGACCTTCCTCCACGAGGGGATCGGCAGTCGGGGCAGTTATAGAATTCTCTTTTCTCGGAGTGCTCACGGTTTTACCTCGCCTTTTAGCATCATTCCTGAAGTTCAGAGTCTAGCACAACTTTGTGTTGTATTCATAAAATTTCTATTATGCGAATTCCTATAGGAAACGGTTAACAACGTTTTTTAATCGTTGTGAATATGTTGGTAGAAGGCGTGAAACACAGTGTGACACATTATTTTGAGAAGCCAATTTGGAAGAGGGGTGGGACGTGCATGGCTCAACAACGGATTCGCACGCAACAGACTCAAGAATAAAATCTTCTTCCGTAATTCAATGAAAGATGTGCGAATTTAGTGGAATGTCTGCTAATACAACCATGCTCCTATTCGGTTCAGCAAAATCATTGCTAACGAAGCCAGTACCATTAGTTTAACCTAAGTGGTTACAGAGCATTCTCTTGTGGGAACTCCACTGTGCTGACTTTCTTGCCCGAGTCCTAGAAGGCTATGAAGACACACAAGAACCGAAACTACTAATTCAAATACGTCGTGCAAGCACAACATTTATACTAACTATGCACGCCCCCCTAAATATTTCAGTTGATCCTCGAGTATTTGTATGATATATGGCGTACTATGATACCGGAAAGTGTCTTTTCCATCTCGCCTAATCCGCGCTTCTTTTACATCACACCGAGCGTGCAGGCCGCGGTTGCCAAAACACAATACGTAATCCGCTCGCGTCAGGGGCTGACTACTATCATTGGCGACGTCGGACTTGGAAAGACTTCTCTGCTCCGATTGCTCTATAACGAGTATGATGACGACCCCGCCTATACGACCGCCTTCATCGTTAATCCCAAGCAGACCTCAGAGACGGCTTTTCTTAAAGCCATTTGCACCGAGTTCGGCGTCCCGACACGCCGGAGCCAGCGCGAAACCGAATACGAACTGCGCGCATTTCTTATTGAGCAGGCGCAAGCTGACAAGACCGTAGTTCTGTTTGTTGATGAAGCCCAGCAGCTACGCGGACCTATGTTTGAGCAAATCCGCCAGCTTCTCAACTACGAGACAGACGAACGGAAACTCTTTAATGTGGTAATGGCCGGACAGATCGAGTTGCGCTACAAATTGGCTGACCGGAGCAAGCGCGCGCTAGTCTCGCGCATTGCGGTTTCCTCGACCCTCGACGCCCTATCACCGGAAGAAATCGAGGGCATGATCTCCTTCCGCTGCCACGTCGCAGGCGTAAAAAATCCTTTCGAGCCCGATGCCATCGCCGCAATCTACGATCAGTCAAAGGGAGTGCCGCGCGAAGCAATCAAACTCTGCGCAATGGCTGTACAGTACGCGGTGTTGAACGGACTTGAAACCATCCCGGCCGATCTTGTGGCACTTGCCGCAGGCGACATCGTGCGTCCCTCCGCACACAACGACGGCGACAGCGCCCAACCGCTTCCCAAATCTGCCTCAAAGTCTCGTAAAGGCACGATGACCGCTACCCGTCGAATAGTATGAGCGAACCTAAAAAGTATGCGACTTTCCGTGACCTTCGCTCGCTTCCTGTTCAACCAAGGGCAGCAGAAGCGTCAACTAGTATACCTAGTACTACTAGTATATCTAGTAATACTGGAACACCTAGCTCTACTAGTGCAGGTGATGATAAGAAAATCGGGACACAGAAGGCGAGACAATCGCAGGTCTCACCCGAACGAGATTTCCAGAGGATTCCGAATTCGATTACGCGAAAAGCCCTAGCTGAAGGAATATTTAAGGGTAAGAGTAAGCAGGTATGGGATTATCTCTGGAGCGTGTCACGTGGAGCAATTAATCCGACACGAACTGTTCGGAAGTCGCGGTCGGAGATTAAATCAGGGAGCGGACTCGGCTCAATGGTCACCGTCGATGCCGCAATCACGCACCTAAGGGGCATCGGATTTATTGAAGTCAAAACCTCTATCGGCTCGCTTAAGGGAAATGAATATGAGGTATTTACCCCTGAAGAAGCTGTCGAAAGATATACTAGTGCATCTAGTATATCTAGTTCAACTAGCCTTACCCAGAAAGTGGTTGTACTAGATGCACCAGAAAGTAGTATATCTAGGATAACTCAACCATCAATAAACACAACGACT
>JACCYN010000140.1 GCA_013696465.1 Pyrinomonadaceae bacterium | reverse complement strand
GCATGAACACATTGATCGGTTACTGGAGCAACGACGGCAGCCATGAATCGCCGGACGAGTTGCATCAGTCACTGATCAAAGCATCATCTGGATTCAGTTCCGATGAATTGAAAATCAGACGCTCACGTGGCAACCCATCTTCATCCCGACTAAACGGCGCCGAGCCGTCACGCTCGATCAACTTCGGCATCGCCGTGTGCGGCAGACACGCGACGCTGCACACGACGGGCGGGTCGGGTGAGGAAAGCGGCGGGACGAACGCAAGTTTGATGGCGACTCTCGCCGTTTCCGGCGCTGGCTCTGCTGCGGATGTATGGGTTAAGGCGAGCGGCGATTGTCTCGTCTTAAGGCGCGGAATTTTCGGACGCGCGACGCTCTTCTGGACGCAAACGGAAACGACTCTTTGGTTCGCGTCGCGCCTCGAATCGCTGCTGTCGGTAGTCGAGCGCGCGCAAGTCTCTGTCGCTGGCTTCTTCGCTTACGGTTGTTTCTCATTTGTTCCCGCGCCACTCACGCCCGTCGAAAACATCTTCGCCGTCCCGGCCGGAACTGAAACGATCTGGAGCGGCGCAGCACCCCAAGTTTCGCCGCAAAACTTCACATTTCATCAGTGGCGAGAAGCCGCCGTACAAATCACTGACGAGACAGAGGCAGCTCGTCGCTTGCGGCGTCTGCTCGAAGAAAGCGTCGAAGCGCAACTCGAACGCTCGTCGGGAGAGCCGGTTGGCGTGTTTCTCTCCGGTGGGTTGGATTCATCCGTGACGGCAGCAATGCTCGTCCGTGCGGGCGCAAGCGTGCGCCTCTACACGCTCGATTTCGGCAAAGATTGTTACTCAGAAATTCCTTACGCCGAATCGGTCGCGCGTGCGTTAGGGATTCCGCTCACGAAAATTTCCGTCACCCCAAACCGCGTGCGTCGGGCGCTCGCCTCCACGGCCGCGCGCCTTGATAATCTCTACGGAGACGGCGTGACTGTGCCACTCGCGCTTTTGTGCGAGCGCGCGAGTGAAGAGGTGAGTGTCATCTTTAACGGCGAGGGTGCCGATCAACTCTTCGCCGGTTGGACGAACAAACCGCTCATCGCCGCGTCGCTTTACGAGCAAGCTGCGAACTCGACGTTCGCCTTTGCGAAGCAAGTCGCGGAAGCAACATTCGCTGTGGGCTATATGCGGACTTTCCATCGCTTGCATAATCACGAAATGAGCGTGTATACGGAAGCGGTGCGACTTGAAATTGGCAAAATTGATCCGCTCGCGTGGCTTGCCAATGCGCTCGACCCTGCCTACACGCGCGGTCTGCTCCACCGCCTGCGCCGCGCCAACCTGATGCTTAAAGGCGCGGACAACATTCAACCGCGCGCCACAAACTTAGGCTTGAGTTACAACCTCGACGTGCGCACACTGTTCTGCTCGCAACCGCTCGCCGAATGGACGTTCGGCGTGAGCGGCGAGTTGTGGCTACGCGGGGGGTGCGAGAAATATCTGCTCAAGCGCGCGGTCGAAGACCTCTTGCCTTCCGAAGTCGTATGGCGCGAGAAGCGTGGCATGGGCGTGCCGCTAACCTCGTGGCTGACCGGGCGTTTGCGCCTCTGGTCAAAGAGACGGTTGCATCCGCGCGTGCTCGCAAGTGAAGGACTGTGGCAGGCGGATTCGATTGAACGAATCTCAAACGGTGAATTGAGCGGGCAGGTGCAGGGACGACGCATCGGCGAAACGCTCTGGTTGATGCTGATGTGGCGTGCGTGGCGCGAGCGTGTTTTGCAATCCCACTCCAATCAAGCGCGTGATAATCCGCTCGCCTCTTGGCGGACGCCGCTTCCTTCGTTCAGGGCGCTCAAGAGGAGGTATACATGAGGTGCATTAAGTGTGACACCGACAACAAGCTGAAAGATCGAAAGGAGCACAACGGGCGTTGCAAAAATTGTCAACACACTTTCACGTTTGATCCGAAGGTCATGTCGGGCGTTGACTTCACGGACAAGTTTTTTCGACAGACGCTGGCAAACCTCTCCGTCAACGACTCGCTCTTCTTCACCCAGCGTCAGCTTTACTACTTCTTCAATCAGCGACGTAATAACAAGCAGACTGAATCTTTGAAGTGGGCGGGCGGCTGCGCGATTTTCGTCGCCATCGTGCTGACTTTCATTTTCTTCATTACGAGCGGCGCGTTCTCCTTCGTGTGGTTCCTCCCACTGCTTCTCGTCGCTACCTTCGGCGTCGCCCTGTTAATTAGTCCTAATCTACGGCAACGCTTGCGCGGTAACAAACCTCAGAAGTTCAGCGTCACACCGGAACAAGTAGAGGCGTGGTACAGTCGTTGGCACACGATCAACAGCGATGTCGTCAAGTTACTTTCGCCCCCAACGTCTGCGCTGGAGCGCCAATCACAAGCTCTTCAGATCAATCCTGAAGTCAAGAACTATAGCTTCGACCGCGTGGTAATCTGCGACCACCCGGAGATCGCACAGTGCCTCATCGCAAACAATTTCCACTTCGAGCACAACTGCGCAGTCTTGAGCGTTGACGGATACCCGCACGACATCTTCGAGATTGTGATGGAGATGCTCCGCCGCAATCCGAGCTTGAGCGTCTATGCGCTTCACGATGCGAGCACGACGGGCGTCGAACTGCCTCACACCCTGCGTACAGATTCACGTTGGTTTGCCGGAAGCGGGGCGAACATCTTTGATTTAGGACTGCTCCCGCGACAAATCTTCAATCACCCGGTCTTTGTCGAGAGCGGTTCACAACGCGCTCACGCTGCGGTAACGGTCGTTTCCGCGCGCGTCGCGGCGACGCTTCAGAGTGATGAACTGCGTTGGCTGGAAGCGGGCAATTATGTTTCTCTCCAATCCTTCACACCGCAGACGCTCGTGCGCGTCGTAGCACAAGGCATCGCCAAAAGCCGCGACCCGCAAGCCAGCGACGCCCTCGTTCCCGTCACCACGGGCGATGGCGGTGGGGGCGTATATATCTATGCGTCGGACAGCTTCGGTTAATATGAAACAAGGTTGACGTGTGGTCACGCTCAATCGCGCGTGTGCGTTTCGAGCCATAGTTCGAGACTGACAAGCAGCCATAGCTTGACCCCGTAGCGCGCCCATACATCGCCCCGATAGTCGAGCCAGTCGCGCACCACATCCTTGTTGAGAAAATGCCTCGTGCGCGCGCGGCGTGAGAGCAGTAGCGCGGCGGCGCGCCTTCGCCAGCGCTCACGAAACCATCGCTGCACCGGCACCATCATCCCGCTTTTCGGTCTGGCCAGAATCTGCGCGGGCAACAGATCAGCAACCGCCGCTTTAAGCACCGCTTTTTCGCGCGCTCCGTCCAACTTGTACTCAGGCGGCGTCTCTAAACTCAACTCCACGATGCGGTCGTCAAAGAGCGGCGAATGCCCCCGCAGCCCGACAGCGCGAGTTAAATTGTTTACCTTCGTCAAGATATGATCCGCGCCTTTGAACCGCGTGTTGACGAACATTAAGTTGTTCAGGTAACTGCCCGGAGAGTTGAAAGCGTCGGCGAACACAGACGGTTCTGTTCGCACGCGCTCCCACACTTCGCCCCGCAGCAAGCGCGGCAAGTCGGTTGCGCACTTTTGAAACGAAGCGAGATAGAACGCGACCTGATCGAACGATGCGCTCACGGACTGCATGTCTTCACCTCGTTCACTTCGGCCGTCTCGTTTACTATGCGCGCCCGGTGCAAATGACGGGCGGTAAAGTTGAGTCAAGAGCATCGGCTGATTCTTCGGGCCGCCGAAGCACGGGTCGCCGCCTTCGCCGTTCAAAATCGTGCTGACCGCCCGCTTCGCCGCGCGCCCAAGGATGAGATTCGGCACGGTCAGCGGATCACCAATCGGATCATCGAGGTGCGCCATCGTCTCCGGCAGCAAATCCCACATCGCATCGGGCTTGATTTCAATGACGTGGTGCGTAGTTTGGCAGTGACGGGCGACGAGCGCGGAGAATTCGAGTTCGTTCGGACATTCTTCGCCAAAATGGATCGAGAAGGAATGCACAGGCTCATGATGCAAGCGCGCGGCTAAGGCGGCGATGCAACTCGAATCGAGTCCACCGGAAAGATAGACGCCTACCGCCGCGCGGTCTGACAAACAATCTTTTACTACTTGTTCCAGAGTTGCTCGCAAACGCGCGCCGTAAGAATGGAGCGGGATTCGCTCGCCCGCCGCAACGCGTTCCTCCACTTGCCAGTAGGCAGTCGCTTCACCATCCGGCAAGCGCAAGATCGTTCCGGGTCGCACCTCGCGCACGTGGCGCCACATCGTTCGCTCGCCCGGCACAAAGGCGCAGCAAAGATAATCGCGCACGGCGATCCAATCTACTTCCCTGCTTGCTCCCCGTGCGACATCCGACAATCGCGCCCCCACATATCGCACAGATTCTTCCGTCGTGTAGTAAAGCGTTTCGACACCGATGCGGTCACGCACAAGCCACAAAGTTTCTCGGTCACGATCCCACACGCAAAAAGCGTAAGCGCCTCTTAGCAATTCTGGTGTGTGCCTGCCGTGCTTTTCCCATAGCGAAGTGATGATACGCAAGTCTGTCGGTGTGGACGCAATTCTCTCGGATGCACTTGCGCCATCAAATCCGCAGTTGAGCTGACCAATTTCAACCAGCAATTCAGTGCGGTTCGTTAACCACGCATCTCCAACGGCAATGAAACGCTCGCTTCGGCACGCTTCCCATTGTCCGTCGAGCACAGCAAAACGCTCATCGCCCCAAAGACCTTCTTCCTGCATGTGAGAGATGTTTCCGTATGCCGCACGCCAACCCGCGACAGTTGCGGAACGCCGACGGTGCCGATGTCTATCTCGAAGCGAATGAAGTGTTAATGTTTCGACGAAACTCATGACAAAGATTGTGGCAGCATTCGCGCTTCCGACGCCAGCGCGCGAGCCGAAACTCGAAAGTTATTGACAGGCTGCGCCGTGCGAAGGCACACTTTCGCCTGAGTTCTCATCTTTGTGATTTACTTTATCAGCATCGAACGTTGTGCCCGACAAAACTTTTCTTCCCTTCCGAATCACACATGGCAATCTCGCGGAGAAGACTGACGATGCTTTCCCGTCGCGCCTTTCAGCTTGGCGCAATGATGCGCTTCAGCTTCCCTGTGACGGCACACACTTCGGCTACATACACGAAGGCTCGGCGACGATTGAGACGTCCGCCGGAATTTTCCCGTTGCGGCGCGGCATGTATTTCGCCGCGCCCTCCGCGTGTCGCATCGGCGGTTCGGGTCAAGGCGTCGTCATCACGCGGTTAGGCTACAACGGGGTGTTCTCTTTAGGCGGCCCCCTAGAGCCGAGGGGACGCTTGCGCTACATTGACGGTTGCACGGATAGCTTGCTCATCCCGCCGCAAATGTCGGGCGACCCGTGCTTGAACGCGCTTTACTTTCCCGCCCACGTTTCGCAGACGGAGCATACACACCCGTCTGCACGCATCGGCATTGTCGTGCGCGGCAGGGGCGAATGCCTCACGCCGGAGCGGACGTTTTCGCTTTTTCCCGGTCTCGCCTTCATTATCCGCGCTGAGGGGCGACACAGTTTCAGGACGGCAGAAGAGGAGATGCTCGTTGTCGCCTATCATCCCGACAGCGATTCTGGGCCGACGCACGAATCGCACCCGATGATCAACCGCACGATAGTGAGAGGCATTTCGGCTTCGCAGATCGAAATTATACGCACGCGCAAAGGGAGCTAACGAAAGCTAGAAAGCTGACTGTCTCATGCCCCACGTTCTCGTCTATGGTTCCGACCATCTAGCCTTTCGCATCATTGAGCAATTGTGTGCTGAAGGGCGCTCGGTGAGCGTGATCGCGTCGCCCGGAAGTTGGTTGGCGCGCGCCGATTTGCCGCAGGGCGCGCGTGCCGTGACGGTTGCGTGCGAGCAGGGAGCGGAGGCGGCGTTGCTTCAGGCGACGCACATCGAGGAGGTGGAAACGCTTTTCGCCGTTACCGACCGGGATGAAGCAAATCTTGGATTGACGCTCGCTGCGCTCGAACTTAATTCGCACCTGCGTGTCGTTCTGCGTCAATTCAACGTCCGGCTCGGACGCTTGCTCGAAGAGTATTTGCCGCGCTGTGAAGTGATGAGCATGTCAACGCTTGCGGCTCCCACTTTTGCGCTCGCCGCACGCGCGCCCGGAGTTCGCTTTGCTCACGAATTAGGATGCGACATCTTTGTTCTGCGCGAAGCAAACGCAAAGGAGCGGCAAACGATTGACGCTTCTTCGTTCGCGTCCGCAAAAAGCAGAGTCGTGCTCGCTGTTGAAGGCGAAACGCTACACTGGTTTCCTCCGCTTGACTTCGAGTTTGGCGCAGACGCGAAGTTGCTCGTCGCCTCCACAGAGCGCGAACTGCCCGCCTATCCTCCCCCCGCTCAAAACGCTTTGGCCGCAAAATCTCCGCTCAGTTGGCGCACGCAACGCATATTGTTTGCAGTTATCGCTTACCTCCTCTTCGTCGTCATCTGCGCATCCGTTTACTTTCGTTTCCGATTAGGGATGAGCGCGCTTGATGCTGTTTATTTTGTGATCACGACGATCACTTCGGTCGGTTTCGGCGACTTCAGCTTGCGCGAGGCGGATGCTTTGTCAAAAGTCGTCGGCATCCTGCTGATGATTTCGGGCGTCGGCATTACGGCCGTGTTCTTCGCGCTGATTACGAACAGCCTCGTCGCGCGTCAGCAAGCCTTCGAGCAAGGTCAGGTGCGCCAACGGATTTCAGATCACACGATTGTGTGCGGTTTAGGAGTCGTCGGATTGCGCGTCGCGCAAAAGCTGCAAGAGCAAGGTGAGCGTGTCGTTTGCGTCGAGAAGCGAGAGGACAATCGCTTTCTCGCGGAGGCACGCCGCTTGAGGATTCCCGTTGTCATCGGCGATGCACTGCAAGAGCAGACGCTGCGCTATGCCAACATCGCTCAAGCGCGTTCTCTCGTCGTGTGCAGCAACCCTGACAACCTCAATTTGGAGATCGCCTTAAACGCCCGCAGTTTGCGTGAAGGATTGCCCGTCGTGCTGCGCATGTTCGACCCCGACCTCGCGCGGCGCGTCGCGCATCACTTCAAATTAGACGCTACTTTCAGCAGCGCCGCACTCGTCGCCGCGCGCTTCGCCGCTCACGCGACCGGCTCCACGCGCCTCTTCAACCTACAATTTCACGATCACAGTTTTGATGTTCATCAGGTGAGCGTCACGGCGGGCGAAGAGATTGCCGGTGTGTGTAAGCGTCACGATGGTGAGCAGGTCGCGGCGGTTGACGCGCAAGGGCGTTTGCGCTTTGACGTTGAGACGCGCGAACCTTTTCAACAAACCTCGATGCTAATCCTAAGCCAAACCACGCAAGACTCAACGGTCTCGAAGAATCGTGTAACGAATTGAAAAGGGCGGCAAAAGCAAGTTACGCCTCAACGATCCTTCGCGTTTTTATAGATTTCAGCGAGCACAAGAAAATTGCGCGAAGAATTGGGGGATGCCAAAGGAGGGCGGAGCGCGCTTTGGTGATTCCCTCGCTACGCGCAAACCGCGTCTTGTGAGAACTGCTCGATCAACGATTCCAATTCGTCGAACTCAAATGGCTTTGTGACGAACGCGCTGCATCCGGCGGCGCGAGCTTGTTTGTGGTGAAAGACGGTGTCGTGTCCTGAGATGAGAATGATGGGGATGTGGCGCAACGAGGCGTGTGCGCGGATGCGGCGCGGCGCGGATAATCCATCCAGAAGCGGCAACTCCAAATCTATTATGATCGAATCCGGCCGCTCGCGTTCGGCAAGATTGATGGCCTCCAAGCCGTTAGCCGCTTCTATGATGCGATGGCCACTCATCTGAAATAAACGCGCCAGAATAAACCGCGTGTCGTCGTGATCTTCCGCGATCATGATCGTGCGCGGCAAATCGTTTTCATTGTTCTTCATCGAACTCCTAATCCCGCCTGACAAAAGTCGTCGTAGTTTGCGTTCGTCTTGTTTTTCCAAACATTCAAAACAATGTATGCGGAGGGCGACGCAAACGAGTATCAGCGCCTTGATTCAATTTCATCGAGTTGCGCTGTTTTTTCGGAACACCCGACGAAGCGGTAACCAACGCCGACGACGGTTTCAATCGGATCAGTGCGCCCGCCGAGCTTCTGGCGCAACCGCCGGATATGCACGTCGAGCGTGCGCGTGTCGCCGTAATATGAGTAACCCCACACCTCGTCGAGCAGTTGCTGGCGCGTCTTGATGCGATCCGCGTTTCCGGCGAGCGCGGTGAGCAGAGCAAACTCTTTGCGCGTGAGGTTAACGGGAACGCCGTCACAGGCGATTCGCATATTGGCGAAGTCGATCACGAAGCGTGCATCTTCGTAACTCTCGTTCATAGATTCTTCGGTGCGGCGCAGCACCGCACGCACGCGCGCCACAAACTCGCGCATCGAGAAAGGTTTCTTGATGTAGTCGTCGGCGCCGAGGTCGAGTCCGGCGGCAACGTCCGTCTCCGAAATGCACGCCGTGAGGATAATGATCGGCGTGCGTCGGGTACTCGGCTCGCGGCGCAAGCGGCGGCAAAGTTCCGTGCCCTTCATCCCCGGCAGCAACAGATCGAGGACGATCAAGGACGGAGGGTTTTGCTCGTCGAGTGCCGCTTTCAGTCCCTGCTCGCCCGTGAGAGCAATGCACGTCGTCAAACCTTCGCGCTCCAAGTTGTAGCGCAGCCCCTCGGCGATGTCCTGATCATCTTCGACGATCAGTATCGGTCTTGGCATCTTGCGGCACCTTACAATGATTGAGTTGTCGGTCTTGAGCTTTAGCTGCTTCAACGACAAAACTTATCGTAGTCGTTTTAATTGCAGTTGAACGGTTGGTTAAGTTTAGGTTAACTGAACGGAATGAATTGCTAGACGAGATTCGTATAATGATGGGATTGTCTAACTCGTTACTACCGACTTTGATTGCATCAAAAAGTGTTGCTATTTTTCCTATTCTTTCTCTTATTCAGAGTCATACATCGCCCTTCTATTTTTGGCCGCCATCGCAATTGTTTTCTCGATTCTCTTCGCCCTCGTCTCAGGGCGTTTCGCGCTTGCGATCCAGCCGAGGATGCCCTTCTTAACCGAGTTGCTGAAGCGATTGAAACGCTCTTCGGCAATTTTGTTCCCTTCAAATGCCTTGCTTAAGTCCGCTGGGATTTTTAACTCCTCAACCTCGTCCAACTTATTCCACGACCCGTCTTGTTTGGCGGCTTCGATCTTTCTCAGACCAGCATCGGCTACCAAGCCCTGCTTGATGAGTTTCTCGACTCTTCCCTTGTTGAGCTTCGACCAGACGCTTTTGGGTTTGCGCGGAGTGAAAAGCAGCATCGAGCGCGACTCATCAAACTTTCGCGGCAGGCTGTCAATCCAGCCGAAGCAGAGCGCTTCTTCCACCGCGTCGTCGTAGGAGACGCGCGGCTTGCCGCTCGCCTTCTTGTAATAGACGAACCACACGCCGAGTGATTTCTCGTGATTCTTCTCCAGCCACTTACGCCAATCGGCGCGATCTTTCGGGTGATAACGGTCTAACTCGTCAGTCTTTGACATGAGTTACTTCGCGCCTTTGTTATCAGCATTCTCCTCAGTTCGTTTTTACTTGCGCCCGGCTATCAAGGCCCTTCGCTATAAAGTCGAGAGACGTTGCGGCACGCCCTTTTCCAAAGACTGCGGCGGCGCAGGCGTAAAATCTTCGCCGGGATTAATGAATTGATCCTGCTCGAAATTATATTGTTTGTCGTAAAGTTGCTTGTAACGGCCGCCTGCGGTGAGCAGTTCTTCGTGCGTGCCCCGTTCGACGATCTCGCCCGCTTCCAACACGAGAATCTGATCGGCGCTGCGAATCGTTGAGAGCCTGTGCGCGATGACAAAGGTTGTGCGCCCGCGCCGAAGCTGGCGTAAGCCGTCTTGAATCAAGGCTTCGCTTTCGCTGTCGAGGCTGGAGGTGGCTTCGTCGAGTATGAGCAGCTTCGGGTCGGCGAGGATGGCGCGCGCGATGGCGATGCGCTGACGCTGCCCGCCGGAGAGTTTCACCCCGCGCTCGCCAACGACCGTCTCGTATTTCCCCTCGAAGCCTTCGATGAACTCTTCGCAGTGAGCGACGTGGCTGACCGCTTGAATCTCCGCGCGTGTGGCGTGCGGATTTGAGAAAGCGATGTTGTCAGCAATCGTTCCGTCGAAAAGAAAGTTGTCTTGCATGACGACGCCGAGGTAGGAGCGAAAATCGCGTAGCCGCAAGCTCCGTAAGTCCTTGCCGTCAATCTTGATCGCACCCGAAAGCGGCTGATTGAAGTTCATCACGAGGCTTGTGAGCGTGCTTTTGCCCGAACCGCTCGAACCGACGAGCGCCGTCGTCGAACCGGCAAGCGCTTTAAATGAAACATTTTTCAGCACGGGCACTCCTTCGTTGTACTCGAACGTGACGTTCTCAAACTCTATCTCGCCGCGAACTTCAAACAATGGAGCACGCTCCGCATCCTCGTCGTCTTCAGTCCGCATGTTCATCACCTCGCGGATGCGCTCCAACCCCGCGAAAGCTTCGGTGATCTGCGTTCCTATCGCCGCGAACTGAATGAGCGGCAGTGCCATTAGCCCGGTGAACAGCACGTACATAAACAGATCGCCGAGAGTCATCGTCCCCGTCACGACGGAACGCCCGCCCACCAGAATCATCACCACGCCGACCGCGCCGATGACCACCGACGAGAAGGCAGTGGTGGCGGAGACCTCCGTCATTGACTTGGCGATGTTGCGGAAAAGATTGTGCGCCCCGCGCGCAAACGTCAACTCCTCGCGCTTCTCGGCAGTGTAGGCTTTGACGATGCGGATGCCGCCGAGCGATTCGGCGAGGCGCCCCGTAAGCGCCGCCATGATTTCGCCGCGCTCGCGGAAAAGAGGTCTCAGGCGCGTGAAGGCGAAAGCCAGCGCGCCGCCGAACGCGCCGAGCACAAGGATCGTGATCGAAGTCAAGCGCCAATTGAGCCAGAAGAGAACGCAGAGGGCGACGATGGCTGTGATAAAGCTGCCGACCAACTGAACGAGTCCGGTGCCGACGAGGTTACGGATACCTTCGGCGTCGTTCATGATCCGGGAGATGAGATTGCCGGTCTGCGTCGAATCGAAATAACTGACGGGCAGGCGCGCGATCTGCGCTTGCACTTTCTTGCGCATCTCCGTAATGGCACGCTGCGCCGCAACGCCTAACACCTGCGCGAGACTAAAGGACGTGACGGCTTGCACAAGCGTCGCCGCGCCCGCCGCAAGCGCGATCTTCCAGAGCAAATCTATGCGCCCCTTGCCGATCACCTCATCAATCAAATACTTGGTCGAGGCAGGCAGCACCAACCCCATCGCTTGATTGACGATCATCAGCGCCGCGCCCAACGCCAGCCGTTTGCGGTGCGCCCACACCAACTCCCGCGCGTCGCCCCAAGCGGACGACCAGCGTATCTTCTTCCGTTGTTCTTCAGCCATTACTTTTATTTCGCAATCGCCCCGCAACAGATGGAGCGCCGAGATTTCATCAGCTGAGGCACAAATTCACTTAGCCTTCGCTGATTTCGGGAAACATCAGTTCATAGCATAAAGAGTAATAGCTATTACTCTTTGCTCCATATTTAGCGTGATGTGCGGACGCGGGATTTTCACGCTCCAACCTATCTTCTCAAAACAGGCAAGAGGATGTTCGTCACGCTCGCGCCGCCGTGATAGACGCGCTGCGTCGCCCTTCGGAAATCCGCCTCTCGCGCCTCAAAGATGTTCGGCACAAAAGTTTGTGGGTTTCTGTCAACGAGCGGAAACCAACTACTCTGAATTTGCACCATGATGCGGTGCCCCTTCTTGAAGGTATGGGTGATGCCGGGCATGGTGAACGCGATTTTCTCAACTGCGTTCGGGCGCATCGCTTCGGGTCTCGAAAAACTGTTTCTGAATCGTGCGCGGAACGGCTCGCCGCGCACGAGCATTTGATAGCCGCCCATGATCTTCTTCGTTTCGGGATTGGCGGGCAGGTTGTCGGGGAAAACGTCAATCAGTT
>JACCYN010000121.1 GCA_013696465.1 Pyrinomonadaceae bacterium | reverse complement strand
AAGGAACAAAGCTGTATCAGATTCCGGGATTGCCTCCCGATGTTGCACGCTTGCCGCCGGGCTGCCCGTTCGCGCCGCGTTGCGAACAGGCGGAAGAGATTTGTCGGCGCGAGTATCCGCCGTTCGTTCAACTCAACCACGAGCATCATTCGCTATGCCACTTCGCCGGAGAGGTCTACAACGAATCATCCGGCCGACGAGGTGAACGCGAAGCCGCGCGAGACGCCGTAGTTCAGTGGCAAGACGACGAACCACCTGTGACAGAGCAAAGAGGATGAGCGACGCGCCGCAGGAAATCGTAGACGCATCCGCCGCGCCGCCGATGTTCGCTTTAAACGATGTTCGGGTTAGCGATCAACCGCTCATCTCCATCCGCGATCTTAAAATTCATTTCGATCTCGGCGGCGGCATGTTCATAGAAAGGTTTGCCGGCGGAAGCAATGTGCGCCGCGAGGTCAAAGCCGTTGACGGAATTTCGGTTGACATCCACAGAGGCGAGACGCTCGGATTAGTCGGCGAATCAGGTTGCGGGAAATCTGCATTGGGGCGCGCGATTTTGCGTCTGATTGAACCGACGAGCGGGCAAGTGCTGTTTAATAATCGCGCTCTAAGCGATTTCACAAAAAGCGAGATGCGGGGCGTGAGAAAACATTTGCAGATGATCTTTCAGGATTCCTCTGCGAGTCTTAACCCACGCATGACCGTCGGGCAGATCATCGCCGAACCCGTCGAAGCTTTTCGACTCAAACGCGGCGCGGCGGTTAATGAGCGTGTGGGTGAATTGATGGAGACGGTGGGTTTAAGCCAGCGCTTCATGAAGCGCTACCCGCATGAATTTTCCGGCGGTCAACGCCAGCGCATCGGGATTGCGCGCGCCCTCGCCGCCGAGCCGCAGTTTATCGTGGCGGACGAACCCATTTCGGCTTTAGACGTTTCGATTCAAGCGCAGATCATGAATTTGATGGAGCGTTTGAAAGCGGAAAGAAATTTAACATACCTTTTTATCTCGCACGATTTGCGCGCCGTCCGTCACATCTCGGATCGCGTGGCCGTGATGTATCTCGGCAAGTTAGTTGAGATCGCCCCTGCGGAGACGATTTACGACGAGCCGTTGATGCCTTACACGAAAGCTCTCATTTCGGCTGTGCCCGTGCCCGACCCGGAAGCGGAAGCCGCGCGCCGACCCGTCGTGCTCAAAGGCGATGTGCCGTCGCCGATCAATCCGCCATCAGGGTGTCACTTCCACACGCGCTGCCCTTATAGAATCGAAAAGTGTAAAGAGATTGTGCCGCCGCTCGTTGAAATAAAGCCGGGGCATTTCGCCGCGTGCATTCGCATCAGCCCCGAACAACCCGTGATCGAGGAGGTTACTCAGGGTGATGCGCCGGGACTACTGCGCGCGACGGAAAGCGTCACTGCCCTGTAAAATGGCCAGCAAAGTGAAAAGAAGCGGCGATTAGTTGTATAAGTTGAAGTAGAGGGGTTTAGCCTTGATGGTGGCGAGCGGAAACGATTCGTTTTCGCCGTTTCTTGTTTTCGGAACAGGCCACCGCTTATACTTTGTTGATGAAACGGCCGCCGCCGGGCGAGCCGTCGGTTCCGGTTAAGCGCGTGCGGTCGCATCGCCGGTTCTTACTGTGATGCCGATGATTTCCGTCCTCCAACCGCACACCGGATGCGTGCTGTATTGCGGAACAATCTCGGCGTCGGCGAAATTTTGCGCAGGCGTGAGACGATGAACGAAGCAACAGCGCGTGAACACGGAAAAACGAGAGCGCAGACAAAGCGATCTCCGGGCGGCTGGGAGGAAACCCAGAACAATCTCGCGCAAGCGTCCGATCTCGCCCTGCTGCTCATCGCGGGTCATCAGCCGCCCGCGCTGCTCACTTCCAACGACAACTCAATCTGCCGCGCGCTCCAATCTTCAAAGGAGCACGCGCATTTGTGTGAGCCGTACTGCGGAAAAGCTTATGAGCGCGCTACGACCGCCGGAGATGCTCCTGCCTACTACCATTGCCACGCCGGATTCCATTGCTTCGCACGAACCGTAAAACTTTCAGGTAAAAAACAGTTGGCCGTGATCGGCGGGCGCGCCGTTCATGAGATGAAAGAATACCGGCAACTGATGGAGCGCGTGAGAGACGGCGACCTTGCCGATCTTGAGACGGATCAACTTTTCCAGAACATTCTCTTCGGCTCGAAACAAAAACTTGACGAACTTGCCGGACGAATCGCTGAGGCGGCCGTTCATCTCCGAAGCCGCGCGCCGGGAGAGGATCATGTTGCAGAGAGCGCTCACACTTCAAACGAATTAAGCGAGGAGTTTGAGCAACAAACCGCAGCGAGCGGCGAAAGCGCGGCGGCATTATTTCAAATCCTTCAACCTTCAACACTGACGGATGCTTGCCGCACAGCGCTCAAAAATCTCGCTGAAAAATATCAACTCCTTTCGCTCGCGTTGATGCTGCGCGGCAACGGCGCATTTAAGGTTGTGGCCGCTTCGGGAAAATTCGCCGAAGAAGCTGCAACGCCCGTCGAGATTAACCCGGAAGATGAACGATTGCTCGAAGCGTGGCGGCGCGGGCGTCCGCTCGTGGCCACTGCGAGGGAAGGAAACGCAAGCAGAAGTTCTGCGAACAATAAAGACCGTTCGATTGAACTCTACCCCTTAATCGTCGGAGATGAAATCAAGGGCGTGATGCTCGTCGGCGAACGCACCTTAAGCGAAGGGGTGCGACAGAAGTTGATCGAATTCTGCCGTGAATTTTCGATGCCCATCGAAGTTTTGCGGCTGAGGGATGAACTGGAAAAGCGGATGCGCGTCCTCTACCACGCGCGAAGTTTCTCGGAACACATCAACGAGGTTGAACCGGCGGAAGCTTATCAAACGATCCTGATGCACGCCGCCGAACTGTTAGGCGCCGAACGTAGTTCGCTTCTTGTGTTTGACGAAACGTCGAACGAACTCGAAGTGAAAGCCGCGGCGGGGACACACGCGGAGGTGCGGCGGGAAGCGCGCGTGCGCCCCGGCGACGGAGTGGCCGGAAGCGTTTTCAGCGAAGGCCGCCCGCTCGTAGTGCGCAACGCGGCTGCACAAAATCTTCCGCCCATGTCTCCCGAACGGCTTTACAAAACCGATTCCTACATCAGTTATCCGATCATCCTTGCGAACCGCAAAGTCGGCGTCCTTAACGTGACGGACAAAAAGGATGGCGGCGCTTATGACGAGTTCGATCTCGATCTGCTGGAGATGCTCGCGCCGCAGATGGCGCTCGCCTTAGACCGCGTCGGATGGCACTACAAAGCGACGCAATTTCAATTGCTCTCGATCACCGATCCGCTGACGGACTTACCCAACCGCCGCTATTTGGAAGAGCGTCTGTCCGAAGAACTTGAACGCTCCAAGCGTTATCGTTACGCGATGAGCTTCATGATGATTGATGTTGACGACTTCAAAATCTACAACGACAGCAACGGACACCAAGCCGGTGACGCGGCGTTGGAGATGACGGCGCAAGCCTTGAAGTCCGTGCTGCGTTCGGCTGACGTTGCGGCGCGCTACGGCGGCGAGGAATTTAGCGTGCTGCTCCCGCAAACTAACCTTGCCGAAGCGCAGGTGATCGGAGAACGCATTCGCCGTCAGGTTGAACGCACACGCTACCCGCACGGCAAATCGCAACCGCTCGGCTCGGTTACAGTAAGCATCGGCATCTCAATGTTCGGGCAGAATCTTGACACGGCCGAAGCCGTCATCCGCGCGGCCGACGAAGCCCTCTACCGTGCCAAATCTCAAGGTAAAAACCGCATCGTTACGGCCTCCTCCCCTTCCACCAACAATGCTGCCTGAGACGCACAACGCCGCGCGTAAGAGCGTACTCAGTCGTATTGCGCCTGAAGATTTCACGGGGCGCGACGAAGCCCTCAATCGCATCACCGCGCTCGCCTCAAACGCGGAAAATACGCGCGGCATTATCGTGCTTGCCGCTCCGTCTTCCGGCGCAACCGAACTTCTCCGGCAAGGATACGATAAATTGTTTCACCAGCCGGAAACGGATGTCGCTCCCGTCTACTTCAATTCGTTTGAGGCGGATGGAGACGCGGAAACTGCGGCGCGACGCTTCCTGCACACATTCCTGTTGCAGACGACCGCCTACGTTCGACGCAACCCTGCGCTTATCCACACACAGCCGACGTTGGCGGACTTAACCGAGATGCTCCCCGTCACAGATGAGCTATGGATCAGACGGTTAATCGAAAAGTATGAGCGCGTGCGCGCGGGCAGCGACGAAGAAGCGATGGTGCGTCTTTGCTTGAGCGCTCCGGGTGAGGCGGCGGCCACTGGTAGAAACACCGTTCTGTTGTTCGACGACGCGCACCTCGTCGAAGACTTGGGCGGGCGAGTCTCTTTGAGCGCAGAACTCGGACAAATGCTCGCGCGTTCGGGATCGGCTTTCGTGTTGAGCGGATTGCGACGCCGCTCGTTAGACGTTTTATCTTACCCGGAGACGCAAGCGACCGATGTTTCGATTCTGCACCTTGAGAATTTGGATGACGAAGCGGCGCGCTCGCTAATCGAGAAGTTGAGTCGGCGGTTGAGCGTTGAGTTAAACGACGCCACGCGCGATCTCCTCGTGCAACAGTTCTCCGGCAATCCATTATTTATCACGGCGGTCGTACACGCGGCGCGACGAAGTGACCAACCCTTAACAAGTTTTTTATCTTGTCAGAAAGCTTACGTTGACGATCTCATGGGCGGGCGCATCAACCGCCGCTTTGATTCTCGCCTTGCGCGCGTCGCACCGTCCCCCGTAACGCGACGCACGCTCTTGCGCTTGCTGCACGAATCTGCGATGGGCGCGGACGGTCAATCGCCGCTTGAGTCGTGGCAGAAGCGTTTGAGTTTAACTCCAGATGAATTGCAAAATTTGCTCGGCGGATTGCACGGCTTAGAGCTGGCAAGTCGCGCCGCGAATTTCGTCAAGGTGAGCGACGAACCTGTGTGGCGCGATTACCTTCGCGCGCAATACAAAACGGAAGTGGCGGGCGAGCCGCGCGCCCGCGTCGTCGCCGAAATCCTGCTCGACGCTCTGAAGCGCGCGCCGGGGACGCTTGAGCGACATTACCGCCGCAAGTCTGCGCTCGCGCTACGCCCGCTCTTGGAGCGTTTTAATTGGCAGAGAGTTCCGGCGAGTTTGTTGCAGTATGAGCGTTTCAATCAAGCTTACGCGGGGCGGGAGGCAGGGGAAGTTGCGAACGAACTTGCTGCTGAAGTTGATCTTGCGCGTTTGCCGCAGATCGTCCACACGGCGACGGCCGCTTCATACTACCCGACGGCCGATTTCATCTGCGATGAAGATCAATACATCGTCGCGCACGGCTTCGATGGTGATTCTTACACGGAAGCAGGCGAAGTGGTTTGGATCGCCGTGATGATGGGGGGCGAGAAGGCGGCAGGGCGCGGCGTCATCGAATTATGGCACGAGCGTTTGATGAATCTGGCGCGCCGCTCAGGATTCAAGCGCATTCGTGTGTGGTTGATCGCGGCGGGCGGGTTTACGCCGGAGGCAATCGAGTTTCTCCGCGAAAAAGATGTTTACGCATCGAATAAACTTCAAATCGAGTCGCTCGCTTCGCGTCTGGACGCGGAAGTTCAGAACTCAATTTCGGTCGAAAGCTCATCGGATGAATTTGAGATCGTGATTCCGATGGGAGGCGATTCTGAATTGATCGCGGCAAACGCGGTCGAGATGATCGCGCGGCGCATAAACTTTCCGCCCGAAGCGATCAATCAAATCAAAACCGCACTTATCGAGGCCTGCATCAACGCCGAAGAGCATAGTTTTAGCCCCGATCGAAAAATTTATCAACGCTTTCGCCTCGAAAGTGATAAATTAGTGATCACTGTTTCAAGCCGGGGTGTTCGCCTACCCGTAAATTCTTCTAACGGCGAACTGGGAAATCAAGCACAAGGGGACAAACCAGCGCAGAATTCGTCATCCGAGCGACGAGGCTGGGGCTTAAAATTAATTCGCTCGCTGATGGACGAGGTAGAGTTCGAGAGGGTGGACGACGGCACCCGTCTGCGCATGACGAAATTCTTGCGCCCGTCAGAATAAAAATAAAAATGGAGATCGCGTGTGGAAGAAACACTTTCAAGCGGCGGCCCGGAAACTGTCAGTTCTCGCGTTGAAGGCGGCGTTGCGATCATTTACGCGGGCGGGTATCTCAACAAAATCAATGGCGAGCGGACGAAGCGCGAATGCCGCGACCGATTGCAAAACGGTTGCCGCGCGCTCGTGATCAATTTCAGCGACACCGAGATCGTCAACAGCATCGGCGTCTCGATTCTGCTGGGCGTGATTGACGCGGCGGAAGAACGAGAAGCGCGCCTCTGCTTCTGCAACGTCAACAATCACACCGCGCAACTCTTCCTTATGCTCGGATTGGCGCGCCACGTCTACCTAGCCCCGACCGAAGAAGCCGCGCTCGTGTGGCTCAACGCGGCAAACGCCGCCGCCCCCCCCGTCATCTCAACGACTCCTACTCAACGCCATTAAGGTCATGCACTACGGCATCGAAAAATTCCTGCACGCCTTCACGTCTCTCGCCGATCTCGGACAGGAGATCGCCGACACGCGCGACCGCAAGGAGATGGTTGAATCCGCCCTGCAGGTTGTGCTCGGCACGCTCGCAATTCGGCGCGGCGCCGTCGTCGAGTACGTCGAAGAGAAAGGGTCGGTGCAATTTATTGCGGCGCGCGGCATCGGCTCCGACCTTCCGCCGGAAATCCCTTTCACCGACACAGACGTTAAAGATTCGTGCGAGATCGGCGCGGGCGGGTTAAGCGTCTCCGAACCTCATTCGTCGAACGCGGCGGTGAGGTTGGCGAAGCGTCACCCTCTGTTGTTTGAGAATTTAGGCTACGATCTGTTTATGCCTTTGATCATGCGCGATAAACTGTTAGGGATTCTTCTGCTCGGCCCGAAGATGAGCGAAGAGCCGTTCAGCGCGCTTGATCGTGACGTGATCTGTTCGATGGGGCGGCACATCGGCGTCGGTATTTACAATCACCGCCTCATCGCCGAAGTGGAAGTTCGCGCCGAAGAGAATCAGCGACTTTACGACGACTTGCGCGCCACCTACCAAGACACGGTGCGGGCTTTCGCCGCCGCGATTGATTTTAAGGATAAATATACGCGCGGGCATTCTGAGCGCGTCGGACGCTATTGCGAAATTATCGCACGTGAGATGGGCTGGAACGACGAACAGGTTGAAGGCATGATCGTCGCAGGCTACTTGCATGACATCGGCAAGATCGTCGTTGACCGCGACATCATCAACTCCCCTTATAAAATTGACGCCAAGCTTCTCCCTGAACTCAATCGCCACACCATCGCCGGTTACGAAATTCTTTCGCTCATCAAACATCCTTTCGCCGACATCCCACTGATGGCGCGTCATCACCACGAGCGCGTGGACGGCGGCGGCTACCCGGACGGCTTAACCGGAGATCAAATTCCGATGGGCGCGAAAATCCTTACGGTCGCCGACTCCTTCGACGCGATGACGACCGACCGCCCTTACAAGCGACGCCGCACGATGGAAGAGATCATCAAGGATTTAGGTGAGAACGCTGGAAAGCAATTTGAGCCGGAGGTTGTCGTCGCCTTCGCCCGCGCGTTGCTGAAAGAGATCACGGGTGAAGCGCAGGGGAAGGAAATCTTAAACACGCTCAGCGACGATTACGTTGACATAGAAAACATCAAACCGCTTCTCATCGAACTGATCCGGTCAATTGAATCGAATTCTTACTCGGCGGCCGCGAACGTCACTTAGGCTGGATGCGCAGGGTGTAGCTGCAAATATCAATTTTATCGTCGGGGGCGACGGGCACTCTCTCCTCGCGCGGAGCCTCGCGCCCGCTCAGAAGCGTCGGGTTACGCCCTTTAGCCATCAACCAGTATTTTCCGTCGGCGTCGAACGTTAGAATCGCGTGGAGACGACTCACTTCCGGGTCGCCTTTAAGCGGTATGTCAACGGCCGTCGAGCGCGAACCGCGCCCGATGGTCGCCTCCTGTTTCATTACGGGCACGACCGACTGCCGCTCGCCGTTGTGCCAAACTTCCGCCGAATAAAGTTCGACAGGGCGGGCGCGCACCTGCGTCACCTCGCCTTCGCCCGGTTCGCTTTCCGCTCCTGCGGGCAACTCGGTGTCGTTGAGTTGCGGTTGTGGCTTCGTCAGGCGCGGCGTGACCATCGTGTGCCCGCCCTCTTCGCTTGAGTCCCAGACGGGCTGCACGCGGAACTCGCCTTTGTTGAGCGTGCCGTCAACTCTTAGTTCAACGGCGAATGATTTCGTGGCAAGTTGCGTGTGACCGGAGAGTTCGCGCGCCCGCTCGGAGAGAATGTGAAAGAGACCCTGTTCAAGCCCGCGCCGCTTTTCACCGCGCCATTCGTGATCGTCTTCGGCATTAAGGTAAACGACGTATTCGCGGGGAATGTATGTCGGTCCGCCGGGCGGCGTAAACATCTCGCGCTGCATCACGCTTTCGATTTCGCGCGCGATGCGCACGAAGAATTCTTCCCACACGCGGCGCGGTGGCGCGTTTGAATCAACTTGGGCGAGCGGATCGTCCATCCCCTCGCCGTCAATCCATCTCCGAACGGATTCGATAAGTCCCACGATTCTTTTTTACCTTTTACGCAAGAGCTGCCTGCCACTGCTCGTCTTCGACATCCAACCGGCGTCGGCCGGATTAGGGTCTTTCGGCACGGCGTGTTGCACCACGCTCACGTCGCACCAGTTGTCATCAATACTTTTCACACGAACGAGCGATCCGGCTTTGACGATCCCGATCAAATCGTTGTTGCGCCCCGCGCCCCTCCGCAAGTTTACGTCGGTGGTAGTTAAGTACTCGCCGCCGACCCGAACCGAATCGCCATTCGTCGCCTGCGCGCTGCCCGCGCTCATCCGGCTGACGTAATTATGCAACGCGAGAAGCATTGCTGCAAAGGTAATAATGAGAAGCAGCGAAACGAAAAGCCGTGTGAACCGCCCGGCGAGCGCGGGTTTGCTGTGGCGTGTTTGCTGATTAGGTTTAACTTCTACCGTTTCTGCGGCGCGTTGCGCCCGGCGTTCGACGAAGACCGGAGAGTGTTTTGGTGACTCTGGAAGCGGTGTTTCGAGCGCTTTAGGTTTCTCTGCGACAGGGACGACGATACGGGGGTGCACGGCGCGTCCTTCGCGCGGAACGAAATCTACCCCTGCGGGTTCGGGTTGCGCAATCACGTCTGGCAACGCCTGAGGAACGACGGGAACGGATGCTTCTATCTTAGGCTCGAACGTTGCCGATGAATCTTCCTTGTTTCCGTTTTCTTGTGCGGGGGCGGAGCCGGAATTTTGATGCGCGGCGTGAAGTTCGTGCCAGAACTCTTCGACAGTTTGATAGCGCGCGCGCGCATCGCTCTGGGTCGCGCGGCGAAGCACGTTGAGCACGTTCTCCGCCCATGATTGTTGATTAACAGGCGGGGGAAGTTCCGTGATCGCTTTCTTTGAAAAGCGGCGGGGCGAATCGCCCGTTAAAAGCATGAAGGTGGTTTTAGCGAGCGAGTAGATGTCTGCGGCGGGCGTCAGGGAGGCTGACGCCGACGCCAGTGCGCCGGTCAGCGCGCCCGTGAGCGGTCCTGTCTGCGCGAGCGGGTGGTGTTCGGGTGGGGCATAAACGTCTGTGCCGACGCGCGTAATAATCCCCTCGGCCGCTTCGATGAGTTTGATTTTCGCCACGCCGAAATCGGCGATCTTGACAATGCGCTTGTCGGTCGAAAGCAGCAGATTCTGTGGCTTAATGTCGCGATGAATCACGCCTGAGGCGTGGGCGTGGGCGAGTCCGGCGCAAACTTGTTCGAGGTAGAAAAGCGCGCGCTCAATGGAAAGCGGGTGGTGGCGGCAGAGCGCGCTCATGTCGCCGCCGGGCATGTATTCAAGCACGAGGTAATGGAACGCGCGCCCCGTCAAGTCGAGCGCGGTGCCGTGACCGAGGCGGCTGATGATGTGCGGGTGGCGCACGCGGTCGAGCGCGAGCGCCTCGTTGCGAAAGTTTTCGACGAGCGTGCGTTCGAGTTCGACATCAGGCGTGCCCTGCAGCGAAGTGTTGAGGGCTTTGATGACGACGGAAGATGGCGCGCCGCCCGCCGCGCCCACGTCGCGCGCCACGTAGATTTCCGAATAGCT